>NZ_JASJFG010000281.1:0-1422 GCF_030065375.1 Microcystis sp. M49636_WE2
AATTATTCAACATATCACCCTCGGACAACGCTTAACCAGTCTCAGTCAAACCGAAGCCACTAAATGGTTAAATAGTATCGAACAGAGGGCAAAATTACTTAAGGGGAAAACCGCTCCTATTTCCGAACGAGAAATAATTGTCACTATTCCCTTTAGTAATAGTCAGGAATTAGAGGAAAAATTCAATCAATTTTTTGATCCTAGTTCTTCCTTTAAAATCAAAAATTCTGCCGATACCGATGATATAAAGTTACTGCAACTAGATTCACAACTGGCAGTAACAGAACAAGATTGGTTCTTTTTGACCCAGAAAAACTTAAAACTAACTGTTGATCTGCGAGCTTTAGGTGTGCTTTCCGAACAGGGAAATATTATCGTTAGTCCCGGTTCTTTAGTCGATATCGACTTCGCTTTAAAGACTCCCTTTCCTGGTCAAAATATTGATGATGACTCAGGATTAAATCCCCCGTTAGAACAAGTTGATAATCAGTTAATTTGGCATTTAAAACCGGGAGAAATTAACAGCATTGCGGCGGCTTTTTGGGTTCCTAACTATTTAGGTATCGGCACAATAATTATTGTTTTATTAACAAGTTTTGCCTATTACTTGAAATATAAACGCTTGCCCGGTGTATCCCCATCGACTTAAATTGAGATGGCAAGTAAGTAGTTAGGTGTTAAAAACTGTCAGACACCCCCCTTATCAAGGGTAGGGTTGATTCATGAATCAACCCTACCTTGAATCAACCCTACCCGGAATCAACCCTAGGATTAAGGGGGGATTGGCACCCCCCTTATCAAGGGGGGATTAAGGGGGGATCCATCTTCAATTTAATTATAACCAGCTACTTATTGACCAAAATTTAATGATCAATAAGGGAAAAATTAGCCAACTTATGAAACTGATCTAAAAATTGGCCAACAATAGAGAAAATCTTGGCTAGGATCAAATCATAGTCATAATTGAGACTAGACGGGTTTTCCTTTTTTACTTTATTACTGGCAATTACAGTTATGGTTAGCAATATTCCCTTTTCTATCCCCGAACATAGCCTCGATCGAGATTGTACCACCCTCTCCCGTCACGTCCTGCAACAACTACAAAGTTTTTCCCCCGACGCGCAGGATTTAAGCGCAATTATGAGTCGAATTGCCCTAGCGGGAAAATTAATTGCCCGTCGTCTCAGTAAAGCGGGATTAATGGCGGATGTGCTAGGTTTTACCGGAGAAACCAACGTCCAAGGGGAATCGGTCAAGAAAATGGACGTTTTTGCCAATGAAGTATTTATCTCGGTTTTTAAGCAAAGTGGTTTAGTTTGCCGTCTTGCTTCCGAGGAAATGGATAAACCCTATTATATCCCAGAAAACTGTCCCATCGGTCGCTATACCCTACTCTACGACCCGATCGATGGTTCTTCCAAT
>NZ_JASJFG010000811.1:0-1023 GCF_030065375.1 Microcystis sp. M49636_WE2
GGATTATTGGGCCTGGTATCGTCGCGGCGACGCTTTCCGGGATTGGGGCAATCCCCAAGAGGCTTTATTTAATTATCGTACCGCCCTCGATATCCGACCGCAAGATTACTGGTCCTGGTATCAACAGGGTGTGATCTTACAAGCATTACAGCGCCTGCCAGAAGCGATCGCCTGTTATGAAGAATCGTTAAAAATCGATCAAGATGATCGCTATGCGTGGTATAATTCCGCCTGCTGTTATGCCGCCCTCGGTCAACAAGAAAAAGCGATCGACTGTTTACGCGAAGCCATGGACATAGAACCGGATATATGTGGCGAATTAGTGCGTAATAACTTTGTTTTCGATGGTTTAAGGCAAAATGAAACCTTTAATGACCTCTTGAGTTGCTATTCCCCCAGCTAAAGTCTTTTTGCATCACCTAGGGTTTGCTGAAAGGGTTTTTCGTGGGGTGTGGGGTTTTAGGCATTTTCAGGGAAAAAGTGCCTAAATTTTCCCCTCTATTGCTCAAACGGCTGGCACTTTTTTGATGGCAAAAAAGCCTAAAGATATTAGCCAACAAGGTTTTTAGATTTATTTAGCCAGTCTGGATTAGCTACAATTGCAATTAGAGAAAAATTATTGAGAATCTTATGCGAGAACTAGACAGAGACAAAACCATCGAACAACTAAACGAAATCATGGAATTTGAACTAGCGGGAGTTGTCCGTTACACCCACTATTCCCTGATGGTGACAGGTCCCCATCGCATCCCCATCGTCCAATTTTTCCAGACTCAGGCCACGGAATCCCTCACCCACGCGCAACAAGTTGGGGAAATTCTCACCGGTTTAGAAGGTCATCCTAGCTTAAAAATTGCCCCCATCGAGGAAAGCTATGAACACAATATCAAAGCAATCTTGAGTGAGAGCCTCAATCATGAGAAAAAATCCCTTGATTTGTACAAAGCACTCCTAGAAACCGTTGAAGATGCCAGTATTTACCTAGAAGAATTCGCTCGCGGTATGATTGGACAAGAAGAATTA
>NZ_JASJFG010000658.1:0-5447 GCF_030065375.1 Microcystis sp. M49636_WE2
AGAGAACAAAGACTTATCATCTACTATTGATGCTTTCGACTGGAATCTCACCCAAGAGGAAAGTCAAGCGACATTAACAAAAGGTGGGTCAGATTTCAACTTGCCTTTTTTAGGTTAAAAAATCTATCCTCAAATAAAACGCTAAGTCTATTGTCGAGAGAGGAGAATCCTCATGGCACTCCCCCCCAAAGAGGCGGTAGCTAAAGTGATTGTAGATAAAGACCCAGTACCTACTTCCTTTGAGAAGTGGGGGCAACCGGGGCATTTTGATCGCACTTTAGCCAAAGGACCCAAAACCACCACCTGGATTTGGAACCTACACGCCAACGTCCACGATTTTGATAGTCAAACCAGCGATCTAGAAGATATTTCTCGGAAAATCTTCAGCGCCCACTTCGGACATCTCGCCGTTGTCTTCGTTTGGCTGAGTGGAATGTACTTCCACGGCGCGAAATTTTCTAACTATGAAGCTTGGTTAACCAACCCGCTGGCCATCAAACCCAGCGCCCAAGTGGTCTGGCCGATCGTCGGTCAAGGCATCCTCAACGGCGATGTGGGCGGCGGCTTCCACGGTATTCAGATCACCTCTGGTCTGTTCTACCTCTGGCGGGCTTCCGGGTTCACCAACAGCTATCAGCTATACTGCACCGCTATCGGTGGTTTAGTTATGGCGGGCCTGATGCTGTTTGCCGGTTGGTTCCATTACCACAAAAGCGCACCGAAACTGGAATGGTTCCAAAACGTGGAATCGATGATGAACCACCACTTGGCGGGTTTACTCGGCTTAGGTTCCCTAGGTTGGGCCGGTCATCAGATTCACGTTTCTTTACCGGTGAACAAACTCCTCGATGCTGGAGTAGCTCCCCAAGACATCCCCTTGCCCCACGAGTTCATTCTCGAACCGAGCAAGATGGCGGATTTATATCCCAGCTTCGCCCAGGGTTTGACCCCCTTCTTTACCCTTAACTGGGGTGCTTACTCGGATTTCCTCACCTTCAAAGGTGGCTTGAACCCCGTGACCGGTGGTCTCTGGCTTTCCGATACCGCTCACCATCACTTGGCGATCGCTGTATTATTCATCATTGCTGGTCATATGTACCGTACCAACTGGGGTATCGGTCACAGCATGAAGGAAATCCTCGAAAACCACAAAGGTCCCTTCACCGGTCAAGGTCACAAAGGACTGTACGAAATCCTGACCACCTCTTGGCACGCCCAGTTAGCGATTAACCTTGCTCTCTTAGGTTCGCTAACCATCATCGTGGCCCACCATATGTACGCCATGCCGCCCTATCCCTATCAGGCGACGGACTACGCCACCCAACTATCCTTGTTCACTCACCACACTTGGATCGGTGGCTTCTTAATCGTCGGTGCGGGAGCGCACGGAGCGATCTTCATGGTACGCGACTACGATCCGGCCAAAAACGTCGATAACCTGCTCGATCGGGTGATCCGTCATCGCGACGCAATTATCTCCCACCTGAACTGGGTATGTATTTTCCTCGGCTTCCATAGCTTCGGTTTATACATTCACAACGACACCATGCGGGCTTTTGGTCGTCCCCAAGATATGTTCTCGGATACGGGAATTCAACTACAACCCATCTTTGCCCAATGGGTACAAAGTCTCCACACCCTAGCCCCCGGCAACACCGCTCCTAACGCTCTCACTACCGCTAGTTATGCTTTCGGTGGCGACGTAGTAGCAGTGGGTGGCAAAGTGGCCATGATGCCGATCACTCTCGGTACTGCCGATTTCCTCGTGCATCACATCCACGCCTTCACCATCCATGTAACCGTGTTGATTCTCCTCAAAGGGGTTCTCTACGCTCGCGGTTCCCGTCTGATTCCCGATAAAGCGAATCTCGGTTTCCGTTTCCCCTGCGATGGTCCCGGTCGCGGCGGTACCTGCCAAGTTTCGGGTTGGGATCACGTCTTCCTCGGCCTGTTCTGGATGTACAACTCCCTCTCGGTCGTAATCTTCCACTTTAGCTGGAAAATGCAGTCCGATGTCTGGGGAACCGTCGCCCCCGATGGCACTGTCACCCACGTTACCCTCGGTAACTTCGCCCAAAGTGCCATCACCATCAACGGTTGGTTACGCGATTTCCTCTGGGCGCAAGCAGCGCAAGTCATTAATTCCTATGGCTCTGCCCTGTCTGCCTACGGAATCATGTTCCTAGCCGGTCACTTCGTCTTCGCGTTTAGCTTGATGTTCCTGTTCAGTGGTCGCGGCTACTGGCAAGAATTAATCGAGTCGATCGTCTGGGCGCACAACAAGTTAAGAGTTGCCCCCGCTATCCAACCTCGCGCCCTGAGCATCATTCAAGGTCGTGCCGTTGGTGTGGCTCACTACCTCTTAGGCGGTATTGTCACCACTTGGGCATTCTTCTTGGCCAGAAGTCTCTCGATTGGCTAAACTTGCCTATAAGGGCTTGCCAGTCCCCCGGGGATTGGCAAGACTAGGCTGAACCAGCGTCGATTGACCGATACCACTGTAAGCGTTTCCTATTACAGTGGGTGAATTTAAAAAAGGAAATAACCAGCACTCGTGTAAGAGCCTCAGTTATTTAGAGAGGAGAATTTCCTAAACAGCTATGGCAACTAAATTCCCTAAATTTAGCCAAGATCTAGCCCAAGATCCGACCACCCGTCGGATTTGGTACGGGATCGCCACAGCCCACGATTTTGAAAGTCATGATGGCATGACGGAAGAGAATCTCTACCAAAAGATTTTCGCGTCGCACTTCGGCCACATTGCAATCATTTTCCTGTGGACTTCCGGTACGATATTCCACGTCGCTTGGCAAGGTAACTTCGAGCAGTGGATCAAAGATCCCTTAAACATCCGTCCCATCGCCCATGCGATTTGGGATCCCCAGTTCGGTAAAGGCGCGGTAGATGCCTTCACCCAAGCTGGCGCTTCTAATCCGGTTAACATCGCCTATTCCGGGGTTTACCACTGGTTCTACACCATCGGTATGACCTCCAACCAAGACCTATACCAAGGTGCGGTGTTCCTGCTGATTCTCTCGGCGATTTTCCTCTTTGCTGGCTGGTTACACTTACAACCTAAGTTCCGTCCTAGCCTCGCTTGGTTCAAAAACGCTGAATCTCGCCTGAACCACCACCTCGCCGCTCTGTTCGGTGTTAGCTCTCTGGCTTGGACCGGACACCTCGTTCACGTTGCTATCCCCGAATCCCGCGGTCAGCACGTTGGTTGGGACAACTTCCTCTCCACTCCCCCCCACCCGGCGGGTTTACTACCCTTCTTCACCGGTGACTGGGGTGTGTATGCGGAAAACCCCGACACTGCTAACCACATTTTCGGTACTGCCCAAGGCGCGGGAACTGCGATCCTCACCTTCTTAGGTGGTTTCCATCCCCAAACCGAGTCCCTCTGGTTAACCGATATGGCTCACCACCACTTGGCGATCGCTGTGATCTTCATTGTGGCTGGTCATATGTACCGCACCAACTGGGGCATCGGTCACAGCATCAAGGACATCCTTAATGCACACAGACCCCCCAGTGGTAAGTTAGGAGCCGGTCACAAAAATCTTTATGACACGGTTAACAACTCTCTCCACTTCCAACTCGGTTTGGCTCTCGCTTCTTTAGGCGTGATCACCTCTCTGGTGGCGCAGCATATGTACGCGCTACCCCCTTATGCCTTTATCGCTAAGGACTACACTACCCAAGCGGCTCTCTATACCCACCACCAATACATCGCTGGTTTCCTAGCGGTGGGTGCTTTCGCTCACGGTGCTATCTTCTTCGTGCGTGACTATGATCCCGAAGCGAACAAAGATAACGTCCTGGCGCGGATGCTGGAGCATAAAGAAGCGATCATCTCTCACCTAAGCTGGGTTTCCCTTTTCTTAGGTTTCCACACCCTCGGCCTCTACGTTCATAACGATGTAGTCGTCGCTTTCGGTACTCCCGAAAAACAAATCCTGATCGAACCTGTGTTCGCTCAATTCGTGCAAGCAGCTTCGGGTAAAACCCTGTACGGCATGAACGTACTGTTGTCTAACCCCGATAGTATCGCTTACACCGCCTATCCTAACTACGGTGATGTTTGGTTACCCGGTTGGCTAGACGCAATCAATAGCGGCACTAACTCCCTATTCTTAACCATCGGTCCTGGCGACTTCCTCGTTCACCATGCGATCGCTCTTGGTTTACACACCACCGTTCTAATCCTGGTTAAAGGTGCTTTAGACGCTCGTGGTTCCAAATTAATGCCCGATAAAAAAGACTTCGGGTATTCCTTCCCTTGCGACGGTCCCGGCCGTGGCGGTACTTGCGACATCTCTGCTTGGGATTCCTTCTACCTAGCCATGTTCTGGATGTTGAACACCTTGGGTTGGTTAACCTTCTACTGGCACTGGAAACACCTCGGTGTCTGGTCGGGTAACGTGGCTCAGTTTAACGAAAACTCCACCTACCTGATGGGCTGGTTCCGCGATTACCTCTGGGCTAACTCG
Organism: Microcystis sp. M49636_WE2; assembly: GCF_030065375.1. NCBI lineage: Bacteria > Bacillati > Cyanobacteriota > Cyanophyceae > Chroococcales > Microcystaceae > Microcystis > Microcystis sp. M49636_WE2. The sequence goes on from NZ_JASJFG010000658.1 coordinate 4,494, forward strand.
GCTCAGTTAATCAACGGTTACAATCCCTACGGTGTTAATAACCTTTCTGTCTGGGCCTGGATGTTCCTCTTTGGACACCTCGTTTGGGCAACCGGTTTCATGTTCCTGATCTCTTGGCGTGGTTACTGGCAAGAGTTGATCGAAACTATCGTTTGGGCCCACGAACGCACTCCTCTGGCGAACCTCGTTCGTTGGAAAGACAAACCCGTGGCTCTCTCGATCGTTCAGGCTCGTTTGGTTGGTTTAGCTCACTTCACCGTTGGCTATATCTTCACCTACGCCGCCTTCTTGATCGCTTCCACTGCCGGCAAGTTCGGCTAAACCTTGAATTAGGTAACTAAAAAACCCCCCGCCCATTGGTGGGGGGTTTTGTTTATGATTGATCATAAAAACACGGCTCAATCCCAATCCTTTGAGTAACCCACAGAAAACGGGTTTCTCCGAGAAACCCGTTTTCTACTCATGCAAAAGGCAAAAGGAGAAATAAATAATCAGTTTTTAATAACCAGATTTAGGATTATACGGAGAATAAATAATCAGTTTTTAATAACCGGATTTAGGATTAAAATAAAATTATTGTACTATCATTACTCCCAGGGATTTTACCAAAATGTCTAACGAAACCGTTACTTATAGTCTTGAATCTGTCCTCAAGGAAATCAAAGACAGCATCAAGGAAGTTAACCAAAAAATCGATACCTTCCAACAGGATGTTAACCAGAAATTTGACAGCCTACAGAAGGATTTTAACCAGAAATTTGATACCTTGCAACAGGATGTTAACCAGAAATTTGATAGCCTACAGAAGGATTTTAACCAGAAATTTGATAGCTTACAAAAGGATGTTAACCAGAAATTTGACAGCCTACAGAAGGATCTTAACCAGAAATTTGACAGCCTACAGAAAGATATTAACCAGAAATTTGAGAAAATCGACGAACGGCTAACTAAGCT
>NZ_JASJFG010000127.1:0-6515 GCF_030065375.1 Microcystis sp. M49636_WE2
AAAAGTTAATCCCAACAAACCGACGGTTTTACCCTTGAGGATTTTTAATTCCTGTTGCAGTTTTTCGATCGCAATTGTCCGTTGACGTTTGTTAACATTGATAGCGGCGTTAAGTAATTCCGTTTCGTAACCGTAGTCTTCTGCGGTATGTACCAAAGCCGACACATCTTTGGGGAAACAGGAACCCCCCCAACCGATCCCGGCCGAGAGGAACTTGCTGCCGATACGGGAATCTAAACCGATACCTTTAGCCACTTGGGTGACATCGGCCCCGACGCGATCGCAGATATTAGCTACTTCGTTAATAAAGCTAATTTTGGTGGCTAGGAAGGCATTAGCGGCGTATTTAATCATTTCCGCCGAACTGAGATCCGTAACCACCACGGGAACGGGAGGCAAGGAGGGATCGTCAGCGAATTGGCGTTTAACCAAAGGAGCGTACAATTCCTTCATCATTTCAATGGCTTTCGGGTTATTACTGCCTAAAACAATGCGATCGGGGTTAAAAGTATCATAAACTGCCGAACCTTCGCGTAAAAATTCGGGATTGCTGACCACATCGAAATCCGCTTCGATGCGTTCTAGTGTACTAATACCGCCAACCGCAGCTACGAGATTTTTTTGTCTTTCGGCCACGCCATCGAGGACGATCATCCGTACCCAATCCCCAGAACCGATGGGAACGGTCGATTTATTGACGATTACTTTATAACCACCGTTGAGATGGGCCCCAATACCCCGGGCCACCGCTTCCACATAACGAGTGTCACTTTCTCCCGTGGGTAGTGCAGGTGTACCAACAGCGATAAAGAGAATTTCACCGTGTTTAACTCCCGCTTCTAGGTCCGTGGAGAATTCCAGATTGCCAGAGGCTGCCGAAGACTGCATTAATTCTGATAACCCCGGTTCATAGATGGGAGATTGTCCCGATTTCATCAATTTGACTTTTTCTTCATTGTTGTCAATACAGATGACATGATGGCCGATATGTGCTAGGCAAACCCCCGTGACTAAACCCACATAACCGGTTCCGATAACACAAACACGCATGATAATTACTCCAGTGACAATTAAGTTAAATTTATTGATTAGGGATTAGCTGAGACGAGAACGGAAATCCTCGATCGTCATTTTTAAACCCTGACTTAGAGGAATAGTTGGACTCCAATCCAGATAGGTTTTAGCACGAGTGATATCTGGTTGTCGTTGCTTGGGATCATCTTCCGGCAGTGGTTTATAGACCAATTCGGCCTCGGGATTAATCATGCCTTGGATCACTTGCGCTAATTCCAGAATTGTGTATTCGTCGGGATTGCCGAGATTAACTGGCCCGATAAAGTCCCCATTCATCAAACGCATTAACCCTTCCACCAGGTCAGAAACATAGCAAAAACTGCGGGTTTGGGAACCTTGACCATAAACCGTCAGGGGTTCACCGCGCAAAGCTTGCACGACGAAATTACTCACCACTCGACCATCGTTTTCCAGCATTCGCGGGCCGTAGGTGTTGAAAATCCGGGCCACCCGGATATCGACCTTATGCTCCCGATAATACTCAAAAGCCAGGGTTTCCGCCACCCTTTTACCCTCGTCATAACAGGAACGCGGTCCAATGCAGTTGACATTACCTCGATATTCTTCCGTTTGGGGATGCACATCGGGATCGCCATAGACTTCTGAGGTAGAAGCGAGCAAAAATCGCGCTTTTACCCGTTTAGCTAGGCCCAGCATATACATAGTCCCTAAAACATTGGTTTTAATCGTTTTGACGGGATTATATTGATAGTGGATTGGGGAAGCAGGACAGGCCAGGTGATAGATTTGATCGACTTCTAAACGGATCGGCTCGGTGATATCGTGACGAATTAGCTCAAAATAAGGATTTCCTAGCCATTTAACGATATTTCGGCGCGTCCCCGTGTAGAAGTTATCCAGACAGATCACTTCATGACCCTGTTCCATCAAGCGATCGATTAGATGGGAACCAATAAAACCCGCACCGCCTGTAACTAGGATTCTCATGTAATCGAAAAGTACTCATCTAAAATTATTATTAAAATACCCTTACGCTGGCTTTTTGGCAAATATTTTTTTTGACAGGGTGTTATCAGCGATCGCCGATTCAAGGCTAATGGCTGAATAATGGCTCGGTAATCCTTAAAATGGAAATAACACGCAAATTTGAGGCTAGATTATGAACAGTGGCGAGCAAAATAAGCTATTTATCCTGATCGATGGGCATTCTTTGGCTTTTCGTGCCTATTATGCCTTTGCTAAGTCTCGCTCTGGTCCTCTGCGTACTTCTAGCGGCATTCCCACCAGTGTTTGTTTTGGGTTTTTAAATTCTCTGCTGCAGTTACTAGAAACTCAAAAACCCACTTATTTAGCAGTTGCTTTTGATTTAGCAGTCCCTTCTTTTCGCCATGAAGCTGATGTCAATTATAAGGCTAATCGGCAAGAAACTCCCGAAGAATTTCGCCCCGATTTAACTAATCTGCAAAGTCTCTTGACAGTGATGAATATTCCTATTGTGACTTCCCCCGGTTACGAAGCAGATGATGTTTTAGGAACTTTGGCAAAACAAGCCGGTGATCATGGTTATACTGTTAAGATTTTAACAGGCGATCGAGATTTATTCCAATTGGTAGATGAGGAGAAAAAAACCACGGTTCTCTATCTGGATATTAATGCGGTAAAAAGTACATCAGGACAGGGTTATACAGAATTTAATTCCCAAGCTGTCACGGAAAAGTTAGGGGTGACACCAAAACAGGTAGTAGATTTTAAAGCTCTTTGCGGTGATAAGTCTGATAATATACCCGGGGTGCGCGGAATTGGCGAAAAAACAGCGATAGATTTATTAAAAAAATACGATAACTTAGACGATATATATACCAATCTGGAATCGATTAAGGGAATGGTAAAAACTAAATTATTAGAGGGAAAAACCGCCGCCGAAAGTTCTCGCTATTTAGCCAAAATTGCCCTTGATGCCCCCGTTAGTCTCGAGGAAGAGAAATTTCGTCTCCGAGGTTTTGATCGGCGTTTAGTTAAAGCTTTATTGGCAAGATTGGAGTTAAAGAAAATTCTCCAGAAACTCGATCAAATTCAACAGTATCTAGGTGGCACTCCTACCCTAGAATTAACTAGCGATGCTGATTCTAATCAATTGTCTCTGTTTGATTTACCCCCTATTTCTCCACCGGTTCTAATTGCTCCGGAAATTATTGATACTCTTCCTAAGTTAGATGCTTTACTGGCAAAATTAACAACTTTCACTAATCCACATTTTCCTGTCGCTTGGGATACCGAAACCACGGATTTAAATCCTCGTGTAGCCAAATTGGTCGGGATCGGTTGCTGTTGGGGAAAAGAATTAAATGCTATGGCCTATATTCCTATCGGCCACCAGAGCGGTGATAATTTAAATCTAGAGATAGTCCTCGAAAAATTACGCCCAATTTTAGCGGGTGATAATTATCCGAAAGTCTTCCAGAATGCGAAATTTGATATTGATGTTTTTTATCATCAAGGAATTACCGTTAAAGGTTTAGTTTTTGATACTATGGTGGCTAGTTATGTCCTCCATCCCGAACTAACTCATAATCTCGAAGATTTATGCGATCGCTATTTAGACGGTATCACTTCCCTTAGTTATAAAAGTCTCGGTATTCCTGGGGGAAAAACCATCGCTGATTTAGATATTGCCACCACTGCTAACTACTGTGGATTAGATGCCTATGCTACCTATTTACTTCGAGAAAAATTACAGGCAGAATTAACTAAAATTCCCCCTTTGTATCAATTATTCTCTGAAATAGAATCTCCCCTCGTCATGGTGCTGTGGCAGATGGAAAATTATGGTATAAAAATTAATGTCAATTATCTAAAAAACTTGTCCCAGCAACTAGAAAGAGACTTAGCAGACATAGAAAAAAAAGCCTATGAATCTATCGGAGAAACTTTTAATCTTAGCTCTCCTAAACAGTTAAGTGAAATCCTCTTCGATCGATTGGCACTCAATCGCAAAAAATCCAGAAAAACTAAAACAGGTTACTCTACCGATCAAAGTGTTTTAGAGAAACTACAAGGAGATCATCCCTTAGTTGATTATATCCTTGAACATCGCACCTTATCCAAATTAAAATCCACCTATGTGGATGCTTTACCGAAATTAGCCGAACCAAAAACCGCAAGAGTACATACAGATTTTAATCAAACCATCACCAGCACCGGACGCTTATCATCCTCCAATCCTAACCTACAAAATATCCCCATTCGCAGTGAATTTTCCAGGCGAATTCGTCAAGCTTTTATCCCCGAAGATGGTTACTTATTGGTGTCAGCGGACTACTCACAAATCGAGTTAAGAATTCTCGCTCATCTCAGTCAAGAACCAGTTTTATTAGAAGCGTATCGTAGTAATCAAGATGTTCATAAAGTCACCGCTCAATTGCTCTTTGATAAAGGGGAAATTACCCCCGAAGAACGCAGTTTAGGAAAAACAATTAACTTCGGAGTTATTTATGGCATGGGAGCGCAAAAATTCGCCCGTGAATCGAAATTAACCGTAGAACAGGGCAGAAAATTTATTGAAAAATATCATCAACGTTATGCCCAAGTATTTGAGTATTTAGAGAATAGTAAAAAACAAGCAATTGCTCAGGGATATGTGGAAACAATTTTGGGCAGAAGACGTTATTTTAACTTCGATAATCCCCTCTTAAAAAGACTGCGGGGACTGTCCTTACATGACATCGATTTAGATAGCCTCAAACTCAACAACGAGGAAGCACAATTATTAAGATCGGCCGCTAATGCGCCCATTCAGGGTTCCAGTGCTGATATTATTAAAGTAGCGATGGTAAAATTGGCCGAGGTACTGCAAAATTATCGAGCGAGATTACTGCTGCAAGTCCATGATGAATTAGTCTTGGAAGTACCGAGGGAAGAATGGCCATCCCTAGAGTCAAAAATCAAGACGACTATGGAAGAAGCTGTCTCCTTGACGATCCCTCTCTTGGTAGAAATAAAAGCCGGTGACAATTGGATGGAAACCAAATAAAACTATGATCGAAAACAGACAATTTTTAACCCCAGAAGAATCCGCAGATGTGGACGCTGCCCTCTTGACTTCTCCCGAAAAATTCCTGACTCGTTTAACGATTTCTTCCCTACGCTTACTAAAAATAATCGCCGAAGATACGGGAGTAACCCTAGAAGAACTAACCCATAAACAGGTCATTCAATGGCTAGAAAAAGATAGTAAACTGCGTCGGGAACAGGGGATCGAAGCGGCAGTGCTGAAATGGTAAATAAACTCTTAAAAAATCAGCTACCCCTGACAATTTATGCTAGTTTTTAGCTATAAAGTTACTGGAGTTACAACAATGACAATTACCCTAAAAGTGCCTAGTATTGCCTGTGAAGGTTGCGCTAATACCATTACTAAAGCGATTAATAATCAGCAACCAGCAGCCCAAATATCGGTGGATGTAGCCAATAAAATCGTCACGGTAGAAACCACCGCATCCCGCGCAGAAATTGCCCAATGGATCAGCGAAGTCGGCCATACTGTTGAGTCTAGCAGTGAGGGTTGACATTCTCCCCCGTTAAAAATAAACCTCTGGTAAAAATCAACAATTGTCGTGATTATTGTTGAATGTCATCTCGAATACTGCTCGACTGACACCTTCCACAAAGCTAAGTGCTTTATTTGCTGTGTCAATCATGTGTTCAACATACACTTGATTATCTTTTTGCGACATAACACACCTCTGCTGTTGCTAAAACACGCTCACGAATATGATGATTAAGAGATTTGATGGTAACGAGATCAATAGTACGTCCATCAAATAATTGAGATAATTCTTCTTGAATTTGATGAAGTTTGAAAAAACTAGGGGTAAAACCAAGTTCAAACTCAACGAGCAGATCAATATCACTATCTGCGGTGAAATCATCTCGTAAAACTGAACCAAATAAGGAAAGTTTATGAATATGCCAATGTTGGCAAAGTTGTGAGAGTTTTTCTTGAGGAATTTTCATATTTTTGTGTTGATCAGATTAGGTTTACTCCCAAGCTTTCTAATTGTTGGTTTATCCGAGCAGTTGCCGTTTCTTCATCGGTTTCTAATAAAGGGTCTATTTAGAGATTTTTTGCAACTTCATCCCTATTTTTCTCATTTTTGAACTCTCAAAAATTAATTATCCAAGAAGTCTAATCGAAGATTTTAACCGCGGCTAAAACTTCTTCTTTGAGCATAAGTATAGCTTCTGTCATTGCGTTTGTTAGAGAATCAATATCTTTTAGGACATCACCTGAATATCCATTATTAAGTGCAATATGAGCGCGAGGCCAAACATCACAATGAGGCCAAGAAGCATCTGAACATTCAATGTGAAGGTGTAAGCTTTGTTTATATTTAGCATGAGCAGCATCATCAGGTTCATTAGGATCGCAATGAAGTAAACAAAATTCTTTTTCTGCTGGTTCTGGTAAGGTTTTATCAATG
>NZ_JASJFG010000223.1:0-1342 GCF_030065375.1 Microcystis sp. M49636_WE2
ACGATGGTGTAAAGGAGGCATGGCATTAAAGGCATGAGTAACCATTTTTGCCCCCTGTAAAAAGGCTTTTTTGGCTATTTCTTGACTCGCTTGCGAATGTCCTAAACTGACGGTAATCCCTCGATCGCTTAGGTATTTAATCACCGTACCGCTACTATCTAATTCTGGGGCTAGGGTGATAATTTTTACGATCGATAAGTAGTCCCCAAAGATTTTATCTATTGTTTCTATACTTGGGTTTACAAGATATTGGGCCGGATGCGCTCCCCTTTTTTCATAGTTTAGAAATGGTCCCTCTAAATGTACTCCTAAAACCTGCGCGCTCGCTCGATTTTCCTGTTGCTGTTTCTCGATATATTTGGCAATTACTGAGAGGGATTTTTGAAATTTCTCCACGGACGTGGTTACTAAGGTGGGAAGATAACCATCAATTCCTTGATTCCCCAGATAATCGCTAATCTTATCTAACTTTTCTAGATCTGTTATTTCTAAGTCGGGAAATGCTAATCCTAATCCTCCGTTGATCTGTAAATCTACTCCTCCTAACGATAGCCAATCCCCTTCCATATCGATAATCTTTTCCCCTCTTGTCTTTCTCTCCATCTCCGTTATCCTCTCGATCTTTCCAGCAGCATTTATCTCTATTTGTTGTCGATCCTGATGGGCGGGAATTCTAGCGTTAATTAGGGTTATCATAGAAGCAGAAAACTAATTTTTTTTATTATAATCTCGAAAAAAAACTTTTTTTTTGATAATGCTTGACAAGTGTGCATTTTTTTGAGATACTTTTTTATATAATGGGAATATTTGTGCCTGCTGTCATACCCTTAAGTCCGATTATATAAAAACTGATCATAAAAAGATAATACCATAACCTGCCCGCTTCCTGTCCAGAAATTGCAAAAATACTTTACAAAACAATTACAGCCTTTCTGCCGCAGTTCTTAGGAGGGAGTGACTGTCAGAAGGAAAGCTTTGTCCTATAATAAAATTAAGACTTTATAAAAACTACTTTTTTAGCGATAAAAGAGTAGCAATCTCAGTGATTAGGGAGGGGTGTGTGTTTTTTAGAAAAATAAGGAAACAGACTCAAGAACCGCGCCGTATTATTATCGGAGATGTGCATGGCAGTTTTCAGGCACTTTTACGACTATTAAACCGAGTTGCTCCCGATAGTAAGGATGAGGTTTATTTTCTGGGAGATTTAATCGATCGAGGACAGCAGAGCTTGGAAGTGGTGGATTTGGTGATCAAAAATAACTATCAGTGTCTCCTAGGAAATCATGAATATATGCTCTTAAAAGCTCTGGCAGGAAAAGAAGTTTCTGAAAAATGGTTTAAC
>NZ_JASJFG010000388.1:0-5787 GCF_030065375.1 Microcystis sp. M49636_WE2
ATTCGCCAGAGGTGGCACCTTCCGTACTACAGACGGCTCTGGCGTTTTCTAGCTCTTCTTGAATTTTATCTTGGATATTGCTCATGATTCCTCTGGAATTGATCTATTGACACTCTAACAATTATACAGTCACCTTCTCAAACCACAGGATCGGTTATCCCACTCGATCGCCTTTCCTGTGCTATTGAGCCGATCCTAGCGCAATTGTTGGGGAATTTAAGATCAAGATTTCCTGACCGGGCCAATTTTTAGCCCAGATTTCGCACTGGAGAAATCCCTCTGGCATTTCTCCCCGGGATAGACAGCGAACAGAACCATATACTGACTTATTTAGGCCGTCTTACCAGTCTCGATGCTCCCTTAGACAGGGTGGCGCAGATCGAATAAGTTATTCTAGGGACTAGGGGAAAAAGACTGTTTTGCCGGCAATAGTCAGCATTCCTGTCACCAAAATGCCGACAATGCTAAGGAATCCAATGGTGGTAATGTTGACTCGTGCGTTGAGATCGTCAACCCGCTTTTCTAGTCGCGTAACTTTGGCATCTAAGGCCTTAATATCCCCTTTAATTTCTCCACTCTATCAATATTTTCTCGGTCGAGCATTTCTACTCTAGAATAAAAGATATTGCAATCCCTGTTAGGGAATTTCTCAGAAACTTGAGGTATATTAAGTGTGACATAATCACAGTTTCGCATTTAACCTTCATAACCTAGAATATGAATATCATTGACGCTTTAAATCTCAAAAAACCCCAAGATTACCCCTCTAGAGAAGCTTATCAGCAAGACGTTGTCAAAGCGGTACAGGTCTTAATGCGTTTAGGTATTATGGACAATCCCTCGGCCGATTTAACCGCTTCCCTAGACTCTATCCTTGAGAAATTACAAGAGGATGAACTGGCTATCTACGGTAGAAAACGCAGTAAACAAGAAATTATCGCCGATTTAAAGCAAGTTAATAGTGAAATTGTCGAACCCGATCGAGAAATAGCCGACTTAGAATGGCAAATTGCCCTCAAAAAAGCTGAAATATCTGTTAATGAGGCATCTTAGGTTTTTATCTTGATTCTGGTTCGGTTTCTCCAAACTGAGCGTAATAATCATCAAGACGGTTTTCCAGAAGCATCCTTAAGAGTTTAATAATAATTAGGGCTACGATCGCTAAGGGGATATTACTGCCAAAGGTAATTCCGATCACCCCTTCCACTATATCTGCTGTCGTTCTCGTCGCTCTTCGATGATAAAAATGGCAAAATTTTGCCTTAAAAGTCGGTGATTCAGTAGCTGTCTCGGCAATTTCTGCCAGTCCTTTCAGTTTTTCTGGTGTATCGTAGGAAGTATATTCATTCTCCAGTTGTCTGCGCTGCTCTTCCAACTGACGACGACGCAGACGAGCAGACTCTAAACTGCGCTGAAAAGCTTCCAGTTCTTCTAAATCAGTCATTTTATCCTCTCTTTTTTCTTAAGTGAAAGAACTATATTAGAACTCTTGCAAATTTAAAACGAAACATATTTATTATGCCAAAACTGCCTTAAATATGTAAATTCTGCACATAATGCACACTATAAATGTGTTAACATTGTGATGTGTATATATTGTACTTAAGTAGCTGGTTATAATTAAATTAAGAATGGATTTTAGGTTCGATCCCCCCTGCCCCCCTTGATAAGGTAGGGTTGATTCATGAATCAACCCTACCCTTGATAACGGGGGTGTCTGATGATTTTTAACGCCTACCTACTTATTATGTATATACATAAGGAACGCTTGTTACCCAGTTTTAAGAATTGCCTAGGGGACAATTGATACTTATAAATCAGCAACGCCGAGAATTGAACCTATAATGGAGAGAAGTATTCTCCAGAGTCAAGAATATGTCACTCAGTCAACTGTTGCCCACAGTTAATCAGTTATCTCACCAAGATAAGCTTCGACTCATTCACTTTCTGCTCCTAGCAGTCGCCAAAGAAGAGGGATGCAGCCCAGAACCAACTAGAGAACCTGATTGAGAAAATGTACTGCAAATTCTTATGCTTAGTTTTTGTCAGTTTAATGGGCGGAGTCGGACTCGAACCGACATGAGGGGCTACCTCGCCACATTTTGAGTGTGGTGCGTCTACCAATTTCGCCATTCGCCCTTGGCATTAGTTTTATCATTATAACCTATTTTTGGCCCCTTTAACAAATTTTGATAATCGGGGGAACTGGCCCAACGATCGATTTCTCGCGCACGCAGGACGGGGAGGGGATGGGTTAACTGTTGGGTTTGCAAACCCTTTAACATTTCCCCCATTTCCGAGGTGCTGACGGCATCGTAGGACTTGGCCTGATCGATAAAAGCCTCTAAATTTAATAAAGGTGCGAGACTGGGGGAACCTCCGGCTAACTTCATTAACACCGACATGACGATTTTTGGGTCTTGAACTGCCAATAAAGCCGCTCGATCGCAGCTAAACTCGGCGCAGCGCACCCATGCTAACATTCTCTCCTGTAGGGATCGTGCTAACATTGTCCCCCAATTGGGCAGTAATCCCGCCGCTAGGACCATAATATTGGCTAAAGTCAGATAAACGCCGTGTTCACATTTGAGATGACCTAATTCGTGGGCCATTACCGCTTGAATTTCTGCGGGAGTCAGCATTTCAATTAGGGAAGTGTGCATCACCATAAACGGTTTTTTGCCGCGCATGGCGAAGGTATAGGCGTTAGGAACGGGGTTTTGTTGAATGTATAATTGAGGTGGTTCTAAGTCGAGAACTCGGCAAGCTTCTAGGAGGAGATTATGCAGGTCGGGTAATTGTTTTTCTCCCACCAAAACACTAGCAGCAATATTATTTAAGTAAAAGAATTCCTCAGCGACGGAACCTAACAAACTTCTCACGGCTATATCTAACCCAGGCAATTGTTTAAGGGAATTAGTGGCCTCTAGGTCGATGGGATGCCGAAAATCATTGGCTTTTAAGCCGAGTAATAACTGTTTTGATAATTCCATATTCTTATTCATTTAACCAAACTTTAACGCGTTCTAAACTTTTCCAATCGGGTTTTCTAGCTAAACCATCGGCGATATTTTCATCCACTTCTTGGCGAACTTCTTTGTTTAAACTAATTAATTGTTGCACCAGTTCGATATGTTCCCTAACTCCGGCGGTTTTGGTTTCCAACATAGCTAAAACCAAATTGATCCGGTTTTGGGGGGAAACTTTATCGAGTTTAACGGCTTTTTGGGCGGCTTTTAGGGCTAATTCCGGTTTATCGGTGAGCATATATAACCAAGCCAAACAGGACCAAACGGCGGCATTTTTAGGAGTGCGATCGCTTAATTCTTTAAATTCGGGCAATAAACTGGCGGCACTTTCTCCCTGTTGGTAGCGTTCTAAACCTTGTTCGAGGGTAAAATTGGCGGTTTCTGTCATTTTCAGTTGCGGGGTTAATCAAGGAGCAAATTTAACGGTTATCGCTGTATTACACGGGGTTAATACAATTCACCTTCATCTAGTATTCTAGCAAAATTTGTCCCCTTGTCAGTAAAATTTTAAAAGACGATGCCCCGTTCTCGCCAGATCATCAATAGGCCACTCATCGAAACGAATAACATCACTGCTTGTTTAAATTGCTGGGGACTCATTTTTTCTAAAACTTTTTGTCCTAACCAATTACCTGGCCAGGCCGCTAATCCTAATAATAAACCGTAACCGATAAAAGGCAGATGTAAAACTCCAAAAGCTGCGTAGGCGATTAATTTGGCCACATGAACTACTACCATGTGAACGGATTTCGTTGCCACCATTGGTTCTTTAACTAGCCCATAGTTGATATAAAACAGGTTCATCATCGGGCCAGTACTACCGACTAATCCCGATAGGAAAGCGTAGATAAATCCCGAGGGCATAAAATACCAAGTTTTAATCTCAAAAAAAGGATTTTCTTCTTGGGGAAATAATTGTTTAAGCGAGGAGAAAACCAGAAAAATTCCCAAAACTAGCGGCAACCATTTGAGTTGTAAATGGGCAAAGACAAAAGCACCGAGGGTAGATCCCATAATTGCCCCGGGTAGATACCACACCGTCGAGGGCCAGTCAATGGCGCGCCAATACATTCCCATGCGTTGGACGTTACCGAGTAGCATCCCCGTGGTTAAAACCGGAGGAATGACGGCAGCATCGAGAAACCAACCTAAAACGGGGAGTAGAATCAGGGGACTGCCCCCACCAGCAAGGGTACTAAAAAACCAAGCTAGACTACCTGCCAACATCAAGGTAACAATGATCATCGAATTGTCAAGTTAAGTTAAAAAGAGCTACTTAATCTATTATGATATCCTCTTTGGGGTCTTCATCGGTATAATGCCATTCCACATTGGGCATAGCCTCGAAAGCTTGCCGGACGTAATCCTCCCAGAGTTTCCGCATTTTGGCTAGGTAGGGATCTCCTAGGCGCAATTGTAACTTATGACGTAGGCTTAGGCTATTAGCTTCATACATACTCAAATAGATGGGCGGTCCGACGGAAATATTCGATTTCATGGTCGAATCGATGGAAAGTAAGGCACATTTGGCCATTTCCTCTAGGGGTGTATCATAGGTAATAGTGCGATCGAGAATCGGTTTACCGTATTTAGTTTCACCTATCTGTAAAAAGGGCGTTTCTTTGGTGGCTTGAATATGATTTCCCTGGGGATAAATCAGGAATAATTGCGGATCTTCTCCTTTAATTTGTCCCCCAAGAATAAACTTACATTTAAAATCAATATTATCTTTTTCTAGCCAAGTTCTTTCCCTAGCTTGTACTTGACGACTTTTATCACCGATATAGTGGGCGATATCGTAGAGATGAGTCAGAGAATGGAGATTTTTATCCTCTTGATTGTGCAGATCTCTTTTTAGTTCGTGAATCACTCCTTGGCTAATCGATAAATTCCCCGATGTACAAACCATAATTACTCTTTCTCCCGATACCGAAAAGTCAAATAATTTCCGATAGGCCGAGATATAATCGACTCCCGCATTCGTGCGAGAATCCGCCCCCATAACAATGCCAAAACGATTGATAATTCCTAAACAGTAAGTCATTTTAAATTATAAATTATGAATTATGAATTGGGAAGTGGGGAGATGAGAGTGCCAGAGTTGGGATAAAAAAGCTAAATTCTGACGACCAACAACTGATAACTGATAACTGAATTAAGCCATAACCATACCACCATCGACGTTAAAGACTTGACCAGTGATATAAATAGCGGCGGGATCGGCGGCTAAAAAACGCACCATTCCGGCAACTTCTTCCGGTTTTCCATAACGGGAGAGGGGGATATATTTGAGAATTTCATCTGCTTTGAGGTCATGAGTCATATCGGTTTCAATAAAGCCGGGGGCCACGGCATTAACAGTGATGCCTCGACTGGCAAATTCTTTGGCTAAAGTTTTCGTTAAACCGATAACACCGGCTTTAGCGGCGCTGTAATTAGATTGACCCGGATTACCCATCAAACCAGATACAGAAGTGATGTTAATTATGCGGCCGCTTTTCTGTTTTAACATCAATTTACCGACGGCGCGAGTGCAGAGAAAAACTCCGGTTAAATTGAGATCGATGACCGCTTGCCAGTCTTCTAATTTCATTCTTAACATTAGGGTATCCCGGGCAATACCGGCATTATTAACTAAGACATCAATATGACCGAATTTTTGCTTGGTACTGTCCACTAAATTATCCACTTCTTCGCTTTTAGCCACATCTGCTTGTAGAGCTATTGCCTTTCCCCCGGCCGCGGTAATTTCTTCGAC
>NZ_JASJFG010000635.1:0-16849 GCF_030065375.1 Microcystis sp. M49636_WE2
GGGGGTTTTTAATAAACCTTCTCTTTCGGGATCTTCCCCCACCGAGATCAGGATATTTCTGACCGCATCCATCATCTGTTCTTTGTTTTCGTCGGAAGTTGGATGAATTTGAGCGGTTTTGCCATTGTGGGTGTTGCGATCAGGGCGACTGGTTACGCGTGCTTGGATAGCGTCGGTTAGATTACCGTTTAAACCGTTAGAAGAAGCTATGGTCATAATGAGGATGCCTGTAGGCGAATTGATCGATAAATAGGAGTATTTTGGGTTATAATGCCCCCGCACTGGGCATAATGGTCATCGTGTCCACTACGGCCTGTTTGGGCAGTAACACCGCTTGCAGAATGGCCTGAGCGATGATATCCGGGGTTAACATGGCCGAGCGATCGAAATCTGCTTTGACGCTATCGCTGTCCCAGATGGGAGTATTGACAGCCCCGGGGGTGATAATCGTGACGCGAATGGCGTTAGCCCGCTCCTCGAGGGCTAAAATGCGAGAAAATGCCACTAATCCCGCTTTGCTGACACTATAGGCCCCCCAATCGGGGAAAAAATTATCGGCGGCGATCGAGGAAACATTAACGATCATGCCTCCCCCCTGTTGACGCATGGCAGGTAAAATTCCTTGCACACACTGATAAACGCTGGTTAAATTCAGATCGATCACCCGCTGCCAGTCTGACAAAGGTGTTTCGGCCAAGGGATTTGTGTAACCCATGCCGGCATTATTGATCAGAATGTCGATCGGTCCGGATTCTTGGGCGATTTTAGCGATACTAGGAGCTACTTCCGGGATATCCGCCAAATCTAAGGGGTAAGCTTGGGCTGATACGCCTAAATCTGCCGCCATTCCCGCCACGGTTGCCAATTTTTGCCGATCACGACCGATTAAAACCAGATTAATTCCCGCCTTGGCGAAAGCGAGGGCGGTTTCTTTGCCGATGCCGCTGCCGGCTCCGGTGATCAGCGCTCGCTGTTGACGAATAACAGAGTTCATGGTATAGTTTGAAGTCTCTTAATTCTGGGTAGTTAGGTCAAAATTTTGGCGGTCAGGGGAACCCTAGAAAAGTTTAAGGGAGTTGGGTTGGATCGGAGCAATTTTTCTCGCACCAAAACTGCTGCGGCCACCCCAGGCGGGGGGGAGCATTGACTATCAAGTAGGTTCAAGATTAAGAATCGTTACAAAATTTTACCTAGCCAATTATAGCACTGTTAAGTCAGGGATCACTAATCTTTGTGTATATTCAGATAGATATCTAACCAGGGAGAGAAAAAAGCGGCCTGGTGGGCGAGAATTCTTGAGGCTGTCTTGGTCGAAAACTCCCTCTCCCGGCGCTCAAAACTACTCACCAGAGGAGATGACGGCACTGGGTTGAGTGCGATTGACAATCACCACTCGATCGCCGATAACGGGACTTCTAGCGAGGAGAATTCCCTCGTTATCCTTCATTTCCAAGCGGCGAAAATCGAGACTTTGGCAACGTTGAAAAACCGAATTAGCCAATTTATCCTGTTGTGATGCCTCCAGGCTATACCAATTATTGCCCAAAATAACTACTAGACGACTGGCCAAAAAATCTGCCTCTACGGTAGAAATAATCCCGGCGGGATAACGAGTAGTTAAATCGGTAATTTCCTCTTGAATGGCTGCGACTAAACTTTGTTCGGGAGTTAATCGGGGTTTTGCTTTAGTAATCGGGACGGGAATCGGTGCCTCTGGTGCGGTTAATTCTGGGGGAGTTTCGATAATTTCCCTAGCTGCCGGTGGGGGACTAGAGACAACTTCAGGCATATTTTCGGCAATTTCCCCTGGATTTTTCGGTAAACTGATCACGGCGACTAAGAGGATAGTGACTAAACTTCCTGTTAACAAACCGGTGATTAACCAATCGGGAATTTTTTCGCTAATTCCCCCGGGTAAAAGTCGGCGAATTTTGTTCAAAATTGCCGTCCACCACCCTTCCACCTGCTCGAAATCTGGTAAAATATCGTCGATTCCCTCGACTGCTTCGATGGGAGAATCTGGGGTTAAACTTTGCTCAACTCCTGCAAATTCGTCTGGTTTTAAAGCAGCGGCTAACTGTTGCGTTGAGTTAAGAAGATTATCAACAGCAACTTTTGGGGGTAACACTGTCCCCGTTCCCGTGTTAAGTTGGGAAACGATCAAATTTAACTGCTCGATCGCCTCTTGTAGTCGGATCACCGTTTCTGCTTGGCTGAAATTCTCTCGCTCGTTTGGTTGAGTCATAATCTTTCTTAACCCGCTGCCATTCTTTTTCAAAATATCATTCTATGCGTCGTTTTCTCGGTTTTTTAACCAGTATTTTCCTTGTCTTCCTGACTGCTTGTGGTAGTGTCGCTCCCCCGCAAGAATTTGCCCCTGACGGAGAAATCGTCGCCAAAGCCCTTTTATTACAATTTCGTCACACATCCGATCGCCTTAGTCAATCTTTACAGATCGATGATCCGCAGGTAAAAATTGCTAAAATTAATGTCACCAGTCTGGAACCGATTTATGTGGGCAAGTTACCCGCTTATCACTTGCAGGGGGATTACGATCTAACTCTGCGATTGCCCCATCAAAAAGATACCAAACAACACAACAATTTTGATCTTTATTTACAAAGACAGATCGAGGGTAAAACTTGGCGTTTACTGGAAGAAGTTGCCTCACAATGGCGCAGCTATTTAGTCAAATAACCAGAAAAAGCCAGGGGGTTTTGCTATAGTCTATGATTATCAGCAATGACAATCCTCAAAGGGAAAATTTAGCGATTATGATTACCTGTCCTCGTTGTCAGCAGAAGGTCGATAGTCAAGCCTTGCAATGTCCCTACTGTGCTAATATTTTAAAGGCCTATGGTCATCCCGGCATGACCCTGCATCAAGCTGTCACGGGCGAGTTTTTATGTCAAACTTGTCTCTACCATGGCGATGATAGCTGTAATTTTCCCCAACGTCCCTACGCTACCAGCTGCACTTTATACAAAAATAGCCAAATAATAGCCGAAAAAATTCCTCCTCTCCCTCTCCCTAGGGTTTTTAAAAATTGGTGTCTCAGGAATAAGGGATTATTGCTATTATTAACCCTGATTTTGGGCAGTATTGCCCTGGCTTTTATAAACTCACGTCGTTAATTTTCTTGCTGGCGATCAAGCCTTGATATAAATCTAGATCGAACCAGAAAGTTGTGCCAATTCCCACTTCACTAATCAAATTAATTTGACTATAGTGTTTTTCAATAATATTTTTGACGATCGATAATCCTAATCCCGTCCCTTCTAGAGTATGAACGCGATTTTCTACCCGATAGAATCGATCAAATATGGCACTTTGATCCTCGGCATCAATGCCAATACCAGTATCGGATACTTCCACGCGAATTTTGGGAGTTTCTTGGGGATTATCTCTGCTTATTTTATAGGCACGAATCACCACTTTACCGCCGGCAGGAGTAAATTTTAGGGAGTTACCGACTAGATTAGTTAATACCTGTAAAAGTAGATCATAATGACCTAAAATTGGTAGTAAATTGGCTTCAATTTCCGAGCTTAATTCTAGTCCTTTATCCCTAGCATTGAGTTGATAGGTTCTTAGGGTTTGTTCGATTAATTGTCCGATATCGAGCGCATCTAAGTTATAGTTACGCGAGGATTCTAACCGAGAAAGATCGAGAACATCATTAACTAAACGAGTTAAGCGATCGGTTTCATGATTGGCGGTTTCTAAAAACTCTCTTTTTTCTGTATCGCTGAGATCCTCACCAAATTCTGTCAGGGTTTCAATAAAAGATTTGATGTTAAATAAAGGGGTTCTTAACTCATGGGAAACATTGCTGATAAATTGACTTTTTGCCTCATTTAATTCTGTTTCTCTAGTGATATCCTGTAGCGTCATGGCAATTCCCCGGACATTCTCCCGATGCTGATCGAATACCTGAGTTAACAAAAGGCGAATTGTCCGGGGTTTCGGGTTAGTTAAAGATAATCTAAATTCTGCTGGGGAATAGTTATTATTTTCCTGATCAGTAACAGCATTTTTCTGATTTTGATTAGCCGATTCTTCTGGCTGGAGGGTTTCTCCTGCCGCAATTTGATAGAGAGGTTTAGTTAGTCTAACCGTTAACTCCGAAGGAAAAAGATGTAGAACATTTTGACCGATAATTTCCCGATCTTCCCAGCCAAATATCTCCCGAGCTGCGGGATTAATTAATAATAATTGAAAATTAGTATCTAAGAGAATTGCTCCATCAGCAATAGTGGACATTAACGTATCTAATTTGGCTTTTTCGGCGGTCATTTCTTCGATATTTTGTTCTTCGTATCGTTCTAACTTTTCCGCCATTTCATTAAAACTGAGAATTAATTCTCCTAACTCTCCTCCCAGGGGTAAATCAACGCGCTGCTTAAAATTTCCCGCTGCAATATTTTTGACCCCGACTAATAACTCCTTGATCGGTTTGGTGATAGTTAAAGCATTAAAAACCGCCCCGAGAATCACCATAGCCCAGATCGAGACAAAAACGGCAATAGTCACATCACGGGTTAGATTAGAAGAAGCCACCACAATAGCGTTAGGATTGATCCCGATCGCTAATACTCCCAAATATTTGCCCTCATGATTTAAGGGAACAAAGACATCGGTTACTTCACCGTCGGGGGTTTTATGCTGACGGATGAGGGGAGTTTCCCCATTTTCGCCATAATTTTCCGGTAATTGAATGCGACGCTCGATCGTCAGGGAGTTCTTAACTTCGGCGGTAGAATAGGGAATACCGAAAAATATTTCACCCTCCTCGTTAGCGTAGATCAAATAACGCACACTGGAGGTACTACTATAAAAACGGGCTGAAAAACGGGCTAAATCGGTTAAATTGTCCTCAGCAATCAGAGGGGAGACATTAGCGGCTAATAACAGCCCTAAATCCCGGCCAAAACGGGTATCATTGAGACGGACATCCTGCTGGATCGTGTTAACCGCCCAAAAGGTTAAACCACTCATCAACAAAGAAACGGCTAAAGTAGCCGCGGCCATTAATTTAGTTTGGAGGGTGAATTCAGACCACCAACGGGCGATCGCTTCTCGGAGAATGGGCAGAAAATTAAACACGGTTAGGGAGGATTAATCGGTGTTCTTGAGGAGTCTATCGCTCAAATCGCGGGTTAACACGATCATCTTAACTCATTATTAAGCTGGTAGCGGTTAAGCTGGCAGTAATCTCACCTAAGTCTCCGAGAAAGTCAAGAAATGTCCAAAAGCGCCAAGAGTTCTAATTTTAGCTACCCCCGGTACCTCTGTGGTGTAAATGCTGAACACACCTAAATTTTGCCGTTGACTAGAGGTTTCGATCGCTGGTTTTAAGATTTGATTTTTGATCACATTTCTGGCTGCCACTGGTAAAGAATCGATCGAGTCACAGAGACTGATTTTTTCGCAAGCGATTTTGTCGGCATGAGCGAGAAGTTTTTCCGAGGCGTATTCGCTGTAAAGTTCTTGGGGTGGATTGGTAAATCCCATAATCCCCGCTACCACCCCCAATGCGATCGCTCCCTTGAAGAAATTACCCCCCATAGCTACTTAGCTCCTTGATTTTGTCTTCTCCACTCTATTTTGACAAGACATTTTCGATCCGGCTAGGGGGCAGTGTTAATTTCTTAAACCAATACCGGGTGCATAGCACTCTAGTACATTTCCCGTGAGACTGCAACTAATTAACAGATAATCGCAGTGAGAACAGGCGGTGCTAACGAGATGGTGTTCTAAAATATGCTGTCTTTCGGCAAAATTTCCACAATTAGGACAGCGTACTTGTTGCAGGGTGATCATAGCAAACCTCGTTAATTAGTTATCTTTTGTATATAAAGCTAGTTTTTCTTGATCCCAATCGGTTTAAGCCTATTTTTTCCTTGATCCCCATTATGGAGTCGCTAATCTGATCTGGCTAGTAATTTTTACTAAACTTTGCAATTTTTCTTGAAAAATTTAATAATTTCTTTCTAGGGTTTTTTACCGTGATCGGATATGTGTCGGTAATTTTGGGGAAGAGAAAACCAGAAAATGAACTCTTAAACTGCCGATCCCTTACTGCTATAATTACGGCTGATATTATTGATTATCCTATGAAGTATGCTCTGGTTCACGAGTGGTTAACCCCAAAGGCGACGGGGGGATCGGAATTAGTGGTTAAGGAGATTTTACAATGTCTAGAGGCGGATTTATACGCTTTGGTCGATTTTGAGTCCACTAATCCCGATAGTTATCTCTATGGTCGCTCGATCGGGACAACTTTTCTGCAAAACTTCCCGAAAGCGAGAAATGGCGTACAAAAATACTTACCTTTTCTTCCCCTGGCGATCGAGCAGTTAAATTTAGAGGATTATGATGTGATTTTATCCTCCTCCCATTGTGTGGCTAAAGGGGTGTTAATTCGACCGGATCAGGTGCACATTTGTTATTGTCACACTCCGATGCGTTATGCTTGGGATTTAACTTTTGACTATCTGGCTAATAGTAAGTTAGGACAGGGATTACCCGGTATTTTCACCCGTTATCTTTTGCATGGTTTGCGTCAGTGGGATGTGATTTCTGCTAATCGTGTGGACTATTTTCTGGCTAATTCCCACCACACCGCTAGACGAATTTGGCGCTGTTATCGACGGGAGGCAAAAGTTATTTATCCTCCCGTACAAATCGAGCGTTTTCCCTACCAAGAGAAAAAAGAAGATTTTTATTTAGTAGTCTCTCGTTTGGTTAGTTATAAAAAAGTCCCTTTAATTGTGGAAGCGTTTAATCAATTGGGATTACCCCTAGTGGTTATTGGAGATGGTCCACAAATGGCTTTAATTCGACAGTTAGCCAAGGATAATATTCAGATTTTAGGGGCAGTATCCGATCAAATGGTAGCAGAATATATGTCGAAAGCAAAAGCGTTTATTTATGCTGCTTGTGAGGATTTTGGTATTGCTTTAGTGGAAGCGCAAGCTTGTGGTACTCCCGTGATTGGATTTGCTGCCGGAGGTGCTTTAGAAACCGTGCGAGATCTGCGGGAAAATTCTCCCCAGGGAACAGGATTACTTTTTGGGGAACAAAATCCCCAATCCTTGCAGGAAGCGGTTAAATATTTTGTCGATCATGCGGATAAAATTGACCCAGAAAATTGTCGGCAACAGGCTAATAGATTTACTCCTGAAATCTTTCAAAGTAACTATAGTTTATTTGTCGAGGAACATTCAATATCTAAAAATTATTGCTAACTTTAATTAGAGCAGTTATCCTAATGGTGAGCTAGGAAGTTTTCGTTTTAGGGAGTCGGTCATCGATCGTTGATAAAAAATTAGGTTATACAATATTTTGATGAGAAACGCTGTAAAAGAGGGCGAATGCAATTCGCCCCTACAATATTTTGATGAGAAACGTTGTATTTCCTCAATGGTGGGAGTGCATCACCTGCGCTCAAAATGTAATATTATGGATATTTCTCTAACGTGGAGATCTAGCCAACGCTGATAGCTTACCGTGGTGATTGTGATGACAGAAAAGCGAGGATTATAGCCGTGCCTTGGAATCGAGTTAATCAATGGGTAGAAAGACGCTCTTTAGTGGCCTTAGAATCAGCTTATCAGAGAGCGCTGAAAATTAAAGCGATCGAAGATAAACATTTTGGGGGACAAAAAATTTCCCCGGCTGCCGTGGGAGGAAAAAGTGTTTATGATTACTTTCAAAGTACCCTAGAGCGAGAATTATTACAGATACGTTTCGATTTAACTCAAGTGCGTCTGGGTAATTTTATCAATCCGCAAACTAACCCAGAAAATAATAACATCCTAGAGACTTTAAAGGCGATCGAGGATATTATCGGTAAATATCGCCTAGATTTAGGGGAATTGCTGCCCCCATTACCGAATAATCAAACCCCAAATCTGCCTAATGCCAATCTCACCAGTGATAAACCCAGGGATAAAGATAACCAGATAATTTCTCCTGCAACCAGTAATAAATTTTTTAACTTCCAGCAAGAATTAACCCCCGAATACGAACAAACCGTTATTAAACAACTCCGTACCCTGCGACAACAACAACGGATTGCTATCCGTTTTATCCTGATTATTATTTTAGTTCCTCTCTCGGTGCAGTTTATTAGTAAAAACTTCGTTTTTAGCCCTGTCTTAAACTATTTTGGTGTGGATAGAGCGAAAATATCAGAAGTTTATATTTCTCAGGAAATTGGTGAAAAATATCTCAGGGAATTTGCTAGACTTCAAGAAATACAAGAAATCAAGCACGTTTTAGGAGTAGCAAAAGTAGGACATGAATCAGAAGAAACCTTTCGGGAACAGGTGCAAGAATTATTCAGAGAAGCGGGTTATGAAAGTCAAGATGGTTGGAAAAACTTGCTCTCCGATATTACTGGAGTAATAGCCTTTATCGCGATCTTAATTTTTGGTCGTCAACAATTGGCAATTACGCGAGCCTATCTTAGTCGTTATTTTCTCAGCTTAAATGATATCACCAAAGCCTTTATCTTTATTCTCTTTACCGATATATTTGTCGGGTTTCACTCGGCGGAGGGTTGGACGGTAATCTTAGAAACTTTGTTCCGGCACTTTGGTTGGCGCGAGAATATTACATTCATTAGCTTGTTTGTGGCCACTGTTCCCGTTATCCTAGATACCATCTTTAAACTATTAATATTTAATTATCTGACTCGTAAATCTCCCACCGCCGCAACTATCCTAGAAAAGATGAACCAGTAACGCCCTATGATCCTCAGTATTGCCGATACTTTCATTAAAAGACCCGTTCTGACCACAGTTTGCTCGATTTTAATCGTTTTGATCGGAGCGATCGCTGTTCCCTTTTTACCCCTAGAAAAACTGCCCCAGTTGGCATTTATTCAGGTGGCGGTAAATGCCAACTATTTGGGAACCGATGCCAAAACCGTACAGGATAACGTTACCACGGTACTCGATCGCCAGATTAACGGGACAGAACAGATTGTTTATATGCAGTCCCAGAGTACCAACACCGGACAAAGTACGGTGAATGTCTTTTTCCCGGTGGAAATGGATCGTAACATTGCCCAAGTCTTGGTACAAAACCGTGTCAGTACCGCCGCCGCTAGTTTACCTGAAGAAGTGAACCGGCAGGGGGTGACAACCAATACCCAATCCCCCAGCGTTACCCTTGCCTACGGGATTTCCGCCAAACCGGACGAAAAGGGCAATTATCCCTACGATACAGTCTTTTTAAGTAACTTTGTTGATCGAGTCATCGATGCCGAGATTCGCCGGATCGAGGGGGTTGGTAGTACAACCATCATCGGGGAAAGGGAATACGCCCTGCGTTTTTGGCTTAATCCCGATGCTTTAGCCGCTAGGGGCGTATCGGCGGAACAAGTAGTACAGGCGATCCGAGAACAGAATATTCAGGTGGGTGCGGGGACAATTGGCGGTGATCCCAGTCCCGAAGAGCAGCAATTCCAGATCGCCATTCGCGCCGTTGGTAGGGTTGCCACCGGGGAGGAAGCAGAAAATATCGTCGTCAAAGTCGGTGAAAATGGCGATTTAATCCGAATTAAAGACGTGGGACGGGCAGAAATCGGAGCCGAAAGCTACAGTACCGCCGCCTATTTCGACAAATCCCCCGCCGTCGTCTATATCGTCTATCAGTTACCCGGTTCCAACGCTTGGAATACTGCCAAACTGGTGAAAGAAAAAATGGCGGAACTAGAACCGAGTTTCCCCCCGGGGTTAAATATCGCCATTACCCTCGATAATACCGCCTTTGTCGCCGCTTCCCTGGAAGAAGCCTTTAGCACTCTGGTGGAGGCGATTTTACTGGTTATTCTCGTCATTTTTATCTTCCTTCAGGATTGGCGCACCACGATCATTCCGGCGATCGCTATTCCCGTATCTTTGATCGGAACCATGGCCGTCGCCCTGGCTTTAGGCTATTCTCTCAATAACCTCTCCTTGTTTGCCGTCATTCTGGCCACCGGTTTAGTGGTGGACGACGGCATCGTGATTGTAGAGGCGGTATCGGAAAAATTACGGCAGGGAATGCGGCCATTTCAAGCTGCCCTTGATGCCATGGGCGAGTTAACCTCGGCGGTTATCGCCAGTTCTCTTGTACTATTAGCGGTTTTTATTCCCGTCACCTTCTTCCCCGGTACGGTGGGGATCGTTTATCGACAATTTGCCGTCATCATCTCCGCTTCAATTATCATCTCCACCTTTAACGCCCTCAGTTTTTCCCCCACCATGTCGGCGATTATCATGAAAGCGCCCCAACGCACCCGCGGACCCTTGGGACTGTTTTTCGAGGGCTTTAATCGGGGTTTCAACGCAGTTAAAGAGGGCTATCGACGCTCGATCGAATTTCTGATCCGCATCCGTTTTTTAGTGTTACCCTTCTTTATCGCCGCCCTCTTTCTCACAGCTTGGAGTTATAGCACCACTCCCCAGGGTTTTATCCCCGAAGAAGACCAAGGTTATGCCTTCGTTTTGGTGCAAGCACCCGCCGGGGTTTCCTTGCGCTACACCGATCAGGTTATCCGTCAGATTAACGAAGAAATTCTCGACGGTATCGAAGAAATCGAACACTTTGTCGGTATGGCGGGCTTTAGTTTTGCCGGAAGTGGTAGCAACCAAGGGCTATTTTTTGTCAAGTTAAAAGAATGGTCGGAACGGCCCGGCGAAGATAAGTCGGTTTTCGGGGTTCTGCGGAAAATTAACCAGCAATTAGCCACTAAAGTCCCAGATGCTCGCGCTTTCGCCGTTAATGCGCCCCCCGTGGATGGATTAAGCTCTACCGGCGGTTTCGAGTTATTTATCCAAAACCGCGCTTCTTTCCCCATGGACGCTTTGATTGCCAACGCTAATAAAGTCATGGCCGAGGCCCGAACAAGACCGGAATTATCGGGAATTTTCACCCAATTTACCACCGACACGCCGATGCTGGAACTTTCCATCAATCGCAACCAGCTACAGGCCCAAAACGTCGATATGCAGGCCGTTTTCGGAACCCTGCAAACCTATCTCGGTTCCAACTTCGTTAACCAATTCGTCTTAGGCGATCGCTTGTATCGAGTCTTTGCCCAAGCAGAAGCGGATTATCGTTCTAATCCCGAAGATATTAACCGTCTTTACGTCCGTTCCCGTACCGGGGCCAATATTCCCCTATCGGGTTTAGTTAGCGTCAAACGCTTCACCTATCCACCGATTATCACTAACTTTAACCTCTATCCCTCGATTAACGTTCAGGGTAGTCCCGCCCCCGGTTTTAGTACGGGACAGGCGATCGCAGTGATGGAAGATGTTTGTCGGAAAGTCCTGCAGCCCGGTTTCGGTTACGCTTGGACGGGTACAGCTTTCCAAGAAAAAACTTCCGCCGGGGCTGCCCCAGTTATCTTCGGATTAGCCTTTATCGTGGTTTTCCTCGTCCTTGCGGCCCAGTACGAAAGCTACATTGACCCGATTATCATCATGATTACGGTTCCCCTAGCGATCCTAGGTGCCATGGGGGCCTTACTGTTGCGGGCGAATTTCCTACAAGTGGGTAGTCTCTTCCCGGCGGTGAATAATAATATCTATGCTCAGGTGGCTTTGGTCATGTTGATCGGTTTAGCGGCTAAAAATGCGATTTTAATCGTGGAATTCGCTAACCAGTCCCGTACTTTGGGTTTAAGTATTCCCGATGCGGCAGCCCGGGCCTCGACGGAACGCTTAAGACCGATTCTGATGACGGCTATTTCCGGTTTAGTCGGTTTCTTGCCCTTGGTTATCGCTTCCGGCGCCGGGGCGATGAGTCGTTGGTCCCTGGGAACTGCAATCTTAGGCGGTTATCTGATTTCCACGGTGTTGAGTTTATTTCTCGTCCCGGTGTTGTATGTGCTGATCAAACAGTTCGAGGCCCGATTCCTCTCCTCGAAACCCCCGAAAAGTGGCGGTTCTGGCGGCAAAAAAACCCCTTCTCTCGATGGGGAAAGAAATACATCAGAAACCCCGATAGAAGAAGGGGCCATTTCCTCTTTGAAAATCTCTCCTCAGTCCCCGAATGACTAGGGTGTTGGATTTTGGGGGTTAGGTGTTCGGTCGTCGGTCGTCGGTCGTCAGTAGTCAGTAGTCAGTAGTCAGGAGATTATTTTTATTTATTCTTCCCACTCCCCAATTCATAATTCATAATTCATAATTCATAATTCCCATATCTGATAACTGAAAATAATGAGTCTAGAATCTACTGCTAACGAGGCGATCGCTCATAATTTAGAGCAATTCCTGCTAGTTTTGACCATTTCCTTGAGTGTCGCCACTTTATCGAGAACCGTTGCCTTCCTCCGCAAAATTCCCTACACCCTGCTGTTAGTTATTGTCGGTATGGGTTTAGCTTTTTTAGATTTGCGTTTGGTCAATCTTTCCCCGGAATTAATTCTGGAAATTTTTCTGCCTCCCCTCCTTTTTGAAGCCGCTTGGAATATTCCTTGGGCTAAATTAAAGGAATATTGGGTTACTATCGTCCTTTTTGCCGTTATCGGGGTGATTATCTCCGTTTTGGGGGTTGCCTATCCCCTACATATTTTTGCCAATTTACCCCTATCGATCGCTTTTCTCTTGGGGGCTGCCCTAGCTGCCACCGATCCCGTCTCTGTAATTGCCCTATTTAAAGAATTGGGGGCCAGTAAAAAACTGACGATCCTGATGGAAGGGGAAAGTCTCTTTAATGATGGGGTCGCTGTGGTGGCTTTCGTCCTCTTGGTGGGGATTCCCTTGGGAGTCGATACCTTTTCCGTACCCGTCACGATCGCTCGTTTCTGCACCTTTGTGGGGATTGGCATCGGTGTGGGTTGCGTGATCGGTTTCGGCATTTCCTACCTTACCCAACGCTTTGATCTGCCTTTTGTGGAACAGTCTCTGACTCTAGTTTCTGCATACGGAACCTATCTCGTCACGGAAAAATTAGGCGGATCCGGTGTGATTGGGGTGGTAATTGTCGGGATTATTCTCGGTAATCTCGGTTCGCGCATTGGTATGAGTCCCCGCACGCGCCTGGTAGTTAGCGAATTTTGGGAATTTATCGCCTTTTTTGTCAATTCCATCATCTTTTTACTGATCGGCGATCAAACTCGTTTTGAGAGTCTTGGTAGTCACTTAACCGGGATTTTAATAGCGATCGCTGCTATGGTGGTTTCCCGTCTGTTCTCAATTTTTGGACTAGGGGCAATTAGTAACCTAATTACGGGCAATAACATCAATTTCAAGGAAAGAACGGTGTTATGGTGGGGAGGATTGCGCGGTTCGGTTTCGATCGCCCTAGCGTTAAGTGTTCCCACGGCTATCCCCTACCGTCAAGAAATTATTGACGTGGTTTTTGGGGTGGTTTTATTTACTTTATTGGTGCAAGGATTATCTATACAATGGCTGTTAAATGCCCTCAATCTTATCGGTGATCAACCGATTCGCGCCGAATATTCGGCCCTAATTGCTCGTCAAATTGCTTTAACTAGGGTGTCTAATTATCTGCAACAACCAGAACGTTTTCCCGATATCGATCCCGAATTTTATCGCTATAAAAAAACTCTGGTGGAAGGACAATTAAAGTCCTTGCGGGATCAGTTGCAAAAATTACTACAGGAACATCCACAATTAAAAGATGTGGTGGCCGAACAATTTCAAGATACTTTACTCGATATCGAAGCTAATACCTACGCAGAATTAATTCGAGCCGGTCGTTTAAATGAAAATCTCGTTCCCCTTTTAGTGGAGGTAGAAGAAGAAAAAGAGAGGGTTTAATGATCAAGTCATGGAAAATCAAAGAATTTTTGCTAAAAATTGCTGAGTTCGATCGGATTGGGGATGATTAAAAAATTCTGCTGGGGGGGCAATTTCCAAAATTAAACCCTGATCCATAAATACCACTCGATCGGCCACTTCTCGCGCGAATCCTACCTCGTGGGTGACACAAACCATGGTCATCCCCGATTTGGCTAAACTTTGCATCGTTTCCAAGACTTCTCGCACCATTTCTGGGTCTAAAGCTGAGGTGGGTTCATCGAATAACATCACCTTCGGCTGCATGGCCAAAGCGCGAACGATCGCCACCCGCTGCTGTTGTCCTCCCGATAACTGAGGGGGATATTTAAGCGCTTGTT
The DNA here is from genome assembly GCF_030065375.1 of Microcystis sp. M49636_WE2. Classification (NCBI taxonomy): domain Bacteria; kingdom Bacillati; phylum Cyanobacteriota; class Cyanophyceae; order Chroococcales; family Microcystaceae; genus Microcystis; species Microcystis sp. M49636_WE2. The sequence goes on from NZ_JASJFG010000635.1 coordinate 14,144, forward strand.
CGAGAATACCAACTTTTTCGAGGAGTTTTCTCGCTATTTCCTCCGCTTGCGCTTTTTTCCAACCGCGCACCCACATCGGACCGAGGGTGACATTATCTAATACCGTCAGATGGGGAAAGAGGTTAAATTGTTGAAAAACCATGCCAACTTCCTGACGGATTGCCTCGATATTTTTGAGGTTGTGAGACACAGTTATTCCGTCAATAATAATGCGGCCTTTTTGATAGGATTCCAACCCGTTAAAAGTGCGAATAAAGGTGGATTTTCCTGAACCGGACGGTCCCATAATCACGACAACTTCCTGTTTATTAACGGTGAGATTGACTCCCCGCAAAGCATGAAAGCGGTTATCATACCATTTTTCCACCGCTTCGGCAATTATAATCGGTTCACTGTTGTGAGAGTCCATATTTTTGAGAGTTTATTGATTATCTGTATCGGGAAACCACTGTTTCTCAAGAATTTGTCTCAGAGAGTAGGGACAAATTATCGGTAAATTTTTTAATCCTGTCTTTTTTTCGGCAATTAAGCGAGCGTTTTCATAGATATTCTCTAACTCTAGTTCTAGAAATTTGCTTAAATTGGTGGTGAGCTTATCTTCTAATTGTACTCGAAAAGTGATAATGTCTGCCGCCCAATGATTACTATTTCTTTCTCTTTCTGTTGTCCAAAATTGATAGAGTAACAGATGGATTATTATTTGTAAACTTAAACTTTTAACAGCAGTTTTTTCGCTTCGTCCCAAAGCTGCCAACTCCTCGATTAAATGTTCGTAATCTAACTGATCTAACTGACGATTTTTTAATAACTCGATCGTCTCGCTTAACCAGCGATCATACTCCCGTTCATAAAGCTGTTCTAAAGCAAGCATTGTCCTTGATTAAATGGGGACAGAAGAAAAATAACCCGTTCCTAGGAATGATAGCACAAAAGATATGAACGGTACGGGATTAGTGTAAATATTTGTGAATTAATAATGATGACAGTAAAAAATGCTTGACCATGAGGTAAAAAAAAGGTTAAATTATGGTTAGGCTGAGAACCCACACATCCTAGATAATGAGGCTATCATGGAGATCGATAAACTCAAAGCAATTGCTCAAAAAGTTGAAACCTCTCGTTCTCAAATCCAAAACGAACAGGCAACCAAAACAGCTTTTATTATGCCTTTTTTGCAAGCATGGGGTTACGATGTATTCAATCCCATGGAAGTTCACCCCGAATATAGTGCAGATTTAACTGGATTAAAAGGGGAAAAAGTAGATTATGCTATTTGTTTGGACAATCAACCGATTATTTTGATGGAATGTAAAAGCTGTCATCAAAATCTTGAGCATCCTAAACATAGTTCCCAACTGCATCGATATTTTAACGCAACTGGAGCTAACTTTGGAGTTTTAACTAATGGGATTATCTATCGGTTTTATACGGATATCGTCAAGGATAATATCATGGACGATAAGCCATTTTTTGAGTTTAACATTCTCGACTTTGACGACTCTTCTGTTAACGAATTAAAACGATTTTCTAAATCTAGCTTTAATTCTGACGAACTAGAAGAGGTTGCTCGCAATTTATTGCACACAAAAGAAGTTAAAAAAGTGATTGCCCAGCAATTAAATGATCCTTCCCCCGAATTTGTTAAGTTTTTTGTTAGTCATGTGTATTCTGGGGTGAGAACTGCATCGGTTGTCGAAAAATTCAAAGAAATTATTAAGCGTTCTCTCAAAGAGTATATCAATGATATCATCAAAGAAAAATTTGAGGAAGTTTTAGGAAAAGAACCTGAACCAAATCCTCCTGATACACCAGCATTAGAAGATACTCCACCAGAAGAAACAGGGGAAGATAAAATTAATACGACCCCCGAAGAATTGGAAGGATTTTACATTATTAAATCAATTCTACGGGAAGAAATCAATACCGCACGCATTCAATTCAAAGACACTAGAAGTTATTTTGGTATCAACTTAGATGGAAAAGTAACCAAAACAGTCTGTCGTCTGCGCTTCAATGAAAAAACTGGCAAGAAATCAATCAGTATTCCCGATAACGTCGAAACTGGCAAAGAAGCAACCACCAATATAGACAGTCTTGATGAAATTTATGGAGTCGCTGAATTTCTGAAATCTCGTATCCGCTATCTGACTCAAGATATTTATAAAAGCAAGTCAGAAAAAACGGAAAGTATAGTCATTTCAGATAAGTCTGATACAGTCTAGGCCGACAAAACCCTTATGAAATCTCGGATTGATATTCTCAATCTTAATTGAAATGACTATATCTAAAATAATTAGCCCCTATCTCTTTAACGACCGATAGGGGTTTTTAATGATATAATTTTTAGTAATCGCTGATTATCGTTGTAAAATTTTATCTAGGTATAGGAAGTTACGGTTAAGTAAGTGGTCATGAAAAGGAGACGGGAAACAGGAGATAGGAAAAAGCTGATAACTAGAAGTTCATTAAAACTTCAACACATTTGAGGAGATAACTTAGTTTTTTGTCACCCTTTTCAGCTAAACTAAGTTTATGACTAAAAGCCTAGAAAACATTACCATTCATCAGTTTAGAGGACTGCGAGAGCTTGAGCTAAAGAATCTCGGACAGATTAACCTGCTTGTGGGAATTAATAATTCGGGAAAAACCAGCGTTCTCGAAGCGTTATCTATTTACTGTCATCCCTTAGATCTAAAAGTTTGGCTA
>NZ_JASJFG010000578.1:0-2839 GCF_030065375.1 Microcystis sp. M49636_WE2
CTTTGATACCTTCGACTTTAGAAACCTTGGCGGTAGGAGAAATAGGAGTTGTAACCATCGTCTAACAGCACGATAACCTGTGGATAGGTCTTAGGAATAGGAATTTAGACAAGCTCGATCGATCCTAAGAAGTTTTACTAAGATGATCTCTAGAGTTCGTTCCAGACTCTGAGGTTAACAGTAGCGATCGAGACATCAATTCTATCTTAGCTTCTTACCGTCCCCCGCGAACGCCACCCACCGATCAACTTTTTATGACCAATTCTCCCAACATTAAAACGGTTATTAGTCAAGAACCCTACATTATTCTTAACAATCAGGGAGAAATTCTCCCTTCTATTAATCTGAGTCGTCCTAATTATAAATTGGGGCGAGATGGTCAACAGGTGGATTTAGTTGTTCCCCAACACTGGACGGTGGTGAGTCGAGTACAAGCTTGTTTTCGTCGTCAGGGAGATGATTACTATATCTACGATGGAGACGGGACTAATCCTAGTTCCAATAAACTTTTTATCAATAATCGCGTCATTACTCCCAAAGAGGGCTATCTTTTACGAAATGGAGATGAGATTAATATCGGTCAAGATGTCAAAAATTCGGTCAAGATCACCTATTATCATCCTAACCAACCAGTAAAAAGCCCACCTTTAGCTTTTAAATCGGTTTCCCTAAGCAATCGCAGTGTAGTTTTAGGACGAGATAATGCTGCGACTGTGGTTTTAGACGCTCCGACAATTTCCCGACAACACGCGATTATCGACATCGATAACCAAAATCGTTATATTCTCTACGACAAAAGCACCAATGGAGTCTTTATCGACGGAGAAAAAGTATCGGGTAGTGCCATTCTAACCAACGGTTGTACAGTGAGAATCGGCCCCTATAGTTTTAGGTTGCAGGGAGATGACTTAGTTTTATTAGATACGGGGGATAATATCCGTCTAGATGCCGAAAATATCGTCAGGATGGTGCGGGATAAAAAGAAACAACCTTTGATAATTCTCAATCATATCTCCTTACCGATCGAACCAAGTCAATTAGTGGCGATTGTTGGGGGAAGTGGTGCGGGAAAATCGACTTTCTTAAAGACTTTATTAGGAATTGAACCCACCACCTCGGGAACTGTTTATCTGAATGGGGAAGAGCTGCGCCAGAATTTTAATATCTATCGCACCCAAATCGGTTATGTTCCCCAATACGATATCGTCCACAGGGATTTAACCGTGGGAGAAGTGTTATATTATGCTTCTAAATTAAGGCTACCTCCGGATCTTAATTGCCAAGAAGTGATCGAGAAAACCCTGCAGCAGGTGGAATTGTTAGAAAGAAGAAATACTTTAGTCAGAGACTTAAGCGGTGGTCAATTAAAAAGGGTGAGTATTGCGGTAGAATTATTAGCCAATCCCAAATTATTCTTTCTAGATGAACCCACCTCGGGATTAGACCCCGGTTTAGATAAAAAGATGATGGAATTGCTGGCAAAATTGGCCAAAGAAGGCAGAACAATTCTCCTAGTTACCCATGCTACTAATAATATCAATCTCTGCGATCGATTAGTTTTTCTTGGTCAAGGGGGCAATTTATGTTATTTTGGTTCTCCGGGGGAGGCCTTAAATTTTTTCTCTTTACCTCAGGGGGATTTTGCCGATATTTATATTCATCTGGAAACTAGCGAAAAAGTTGAGCAAGAATGCCAACGTTTCCAACAATCCGACTACTACAAAAATAATATTGAAGCAAGAATCGGTAAAGTATTTCAGCAAAATAATAGTAAACCGCAACAGGTTCAACAATCTTTTTGGCTACAACTACAGGTTTTATGTCAACGCTATAGCCAATTAATTATCCGCGATCAGGTTAGTTTAATTTTATACCTATTAACCGCCCCGATTGGAATTTTCTTAATGGCCATGGTTTTAGGGGACGAAAATCCTTTATTTTTGGGGGATAATCCCAGTTTTGAGCAGGCTATCCAATCCGCACCTTTAGCCTTAAAAACTCTCTTTGTTTTTACCTGCGCGGAATTGTGGGTAGGTTTTGCCTGTTCCCTACAGGAAATTGTCAAAGAATCGCCAATTTATCAGCGAGAAAGATTAGTTAATCTGGGATTATTACCCTATTTATTCTCAAAAATTCTGGTTTTAGCAGCCGTAGCTTTTCTGCAAACAATTGTAATTACCTGCGTGATATTTTGGGGATTTACTGACCCGCAACCGGAATTAATGACCTGGTTAATTGGCTGTTTTATCACCACATTTTTAACTATATTTGCGGCGATTAATCTCGGTTTATTAATTTCTGCTGGCGTTAGTAATATCACCCAAGCAAATAGTGCCTTACCTTTAATTTTAATCCCTCAGATTATCTTTGCTGGCGTATTATTTAGCTTAGAAGGTCTGTGGAAATATCTATCATGGTTGATGATTAGTCGCTGGTCAATTGCTGCCTACGGTGTATTAGTAGAGGTGGAAACTATGATTGCAGAAGCGAAAGAACAAAATAGTTTTAATTTCCCTTTACCCTTTGAGGATGCCAATCAAGTTTATCAATTATCTATCAATAATTTGTTATTGAATTGGGGAGTTTTAATTCTTCATTCTCTTATTTATTTCCTCCTTACCTATTGGTTGCAAAAAAGAAAAGATATTTTGTGATCTAAATTATGAATTATGAATTATGAATTATGAATTATGAATGATAAGTAGGTAGGCGTTAAAAATTATCAGACACCCCCGTTATCAAGGGTAGGGTTGATTCATGAATCAACCCTACCTTATCAAGGGGGGATCAAGGGGGGATTAAAGGCAAAATCCATTTTTAATTTAATTATAACCAGCTA
>NZ_JASJFG010000586.1:0-10847 GCF_030065375.1 Microcystis sp. M49636_WE2
AAACAGCACTTTTTCTCGGTCAATGATTAGGATAAGTTATAAATTAAAAATTAATCAACAACTAAAGCTTATGCTTGTAGCTAAGTGAAATCATTGATTAAGAGACCTGTACTTTTCAATGACTTTTTCAGCAAACCCTAATTATATTTACTTGAGCTATAAGAAAGAAGAATCACCTTCAAAAACATTCCATTTGCTTAAGTTACCCTAAAAAGGAGGAACAAGGTGAGTGACCTACTCAAATCTGGACAGACAGTCCATACAGAATCTTCTAAAACCCCTTGCACGGTAGAGCAATTACTTGGCGGTGGCGGTCAAGGAGAAGTCTATCGAGCTAATTTAGCCGGTCAGCCTGTAGCGCTGAAATGGTATTACTCCCACTCCATTCAGGCAGATCCTCGCCAGTACGAACGGCTTGAGGCGGCGATCCATTCTGGCGCACCGAGTGATCGCTTTCTGTGGCCTATAGATATTGTATCAGAGCCTGGCATAGAAGGGTTTGGCTATGTCATGCCATTGCGAGAACTTCAATATAAAGGCTTTGTCGATCTAATGAAACGGCGCATTAAACCAGAACCCACCTTCAGAGCTTTAACAACCGCAGGATTTGAACTGGCCGATGGCTTTTTTCAACTTCATACCAAAGGGTTATGTTACCGCGATATCTCTTTCGGTAATGTTTTCTTTAATCCCAACACTGGGGATGTTTTAATCTGTGATAACGATAACGTCACCATCAATGGGGATCAAGAAGGTGGTGTTATGGGAACACCACGCTTTATAGCACCAGAAATCATTACTGAACAAGCGAGACCGAGTACGCAAACGGATTTGTACTCTTTGGCAGTTTTACTGTTCTATATGTTAATGATCCATCACCCCTTGGAAGGAAAGAAAGAAACCGAAATTAAATGTCTGGACGCTCCAGCGATGAATAAGCTTTATGGTACTGAGGCGGTGTTCATTTTTGACCCCAAAGACAATTCCAATGTACCAGTACGTGGCTACCATGATAATGCCCTTGCCTTCTGGCCTATTTATCCACAATTTCTCCGCGAACTGTTTACCAAGGCATTTACTAAAGGTATTCAAGACCCAGAAAATGGCCGCGTCAGGGAGTCAGAGTGGCGGGGAGCAATGGTAAACTTGCGCGATTCTATCATCTACTGTCCTCACTGTGGCGCTGAGAACTTCTACGATCCTGATGTAATAAAAGCATCAGGCGGTAAACCTAACCCTTGTTGGTCATGTCAGAAAGAAATTCGCTTGCCCCCTCGAATTCGCATTGACAAAAATATCATTATGTTGAATCATGATACCAAGCTATTTCCCCATCATATTAATGTAAAATTGTTTGACTTTTCTCAACCAGTCGCTGAAGTCACTCGACATCCCAATGATCCTAATATTTGGGGAATTAAAAATCTTATGCAAGAAAAATGGCTCTGTACTACGGCTGATAATCAAGTTAAGGATGTCGAACCAGGACGCAGTGCAACTATGGCTGTAGGAACAAAGATCAACTTCGGCAAAGCAGAAGGTGAGATTCGTCTTTGAAATGTTATTCCCTGTTTAGAAATCCACTTTTTTTACTGAATCAAGGAGATATTGAATATGCCACTACCAGGTGAAGGGTTGTCAAGCCGCCCCTTACATTTTATCTGGATTTGTGATTGTTCTGGTTCTATGTCTGTAAACGGCAAAATCCAGGTTCTCAATACAGCCATTCGTGAAGCAATTCCCTTAATGCAAAAAGAAGCAAATGAGAATCCCAATGCACAAGTATTAGTTCGCGCCCTTAAATTTTCTAGTGGAGCGCAGTGGCACATAGCTCAACCTACACCAGTTGAAAATTTTAAGTGGACAGATTTGACCGCTGATGGTGTCACAGATATGGGTAAAGCCCTCTCTATGGTTGCAGACCAACTTAAAATACCGCCCATGACTGACCGGGCGCTTCCCCCTGTTTTAGTGCTGATTTCTGACGGTCAGCCGACTGACGACTTTAGCAGTGGACTGAGACACTTGATGGAACAGCCTTGGGGCAAGAAGGCTGTACGAATTGCAATCGCAGTTGGTGGAGATGCAGATCATGAACCATTGCAGAAGTTTATTGGACACTCAGAACTAAGGCCTCTTCAATCTAATAGTCCCGAAAATCTAGTCAAACAGATTAAATGGGTTTCTACTGTTGTTTTAAAAGCTGCCTCTTCTCCTAGCAGTCAAACCAAAAACTCTAATTTTGGAGGCGGAAATGTCCCAATTCCAGTGCCTCAAAATGTTATCGATAGTGCATCTGATGTCTGGTGAAATGGAGGACTCATGAAAGAAAATATACCCCAACTAAAATGGCGGTGCATTGGTGAATCTGTCAAAGGAGCCTCTCATGTGCGTTCTGGATTGCCCAATCAGGATGCCATTCGCTGGTTTCCAGAATCAGGCATCGGTTTGCCATTGATTTTGGCTGTATCAGATGGCCATGGCAGTGCCAAAAGTTTTCGCAGCGATAGAGGCTCTCGTTTTGCTGTTGAAACGGCAATTAAAGTAATTCAAGAATTTTTCTTGAGCAGTCAATCGAGTGATATTAATTTCTCAGCACTGAAAGATGCAGCCCAAAGACTTCTACCACCGCGACTTGTCAATGAGTGGAGAAAAGCTGTCAACAAAGATTTGGGTTTGTCAGAAAATGATGAAGAAAAATTAACTAATAAACCCAACTTTACTGATGAAGAGAAACAGATTCTTGTTGATAAAGATGGAGAAGCTGCTTGGCAAGCCGTTGAAAATAACTATTTTCTCGCTTATGGGGCCACCGTCTTGGCAGTTTTAGTGACCGAGTTTTTCATTGTCTATATTCAGTTAGGTGATGGGGACATTCTTGAGGTGGATTCTAAGGGAAATACGACTCGACCTTTGGAGCGGGATCCCAACCTAATTGCCAATGAGACAACTTCACTCTGTATGAATAAGGCATGGAATGAATTTCAGGTTCATATAAAACTGTATCCACAAGGTACGCCCAAAGAAATACCTGCTTTAATTCTGGTTTCTACTGATGGCTATTCTAATTCTTTTTCTACTGATGAAGGATTTTTTAAAATTGGTCAAGATTATCGACAGATGTTCAAGTCAAATCTGACTGAAGAAGTCCGACAAAAATTAGAAGGATTTCTTCAAGAGACTTCAGAAAAAGGCAGCGGAGATGACATCACTCTAGGCATGATTAAAAGACTTGAAACCGATGATCGGGATTATCTAACAGACCGTGTAGAAGATTTAGATAGGAAAGTTATATTAGTTGAGGAGTCCAACATGAGACAACAAGAGAATATCTCGGTATTTGAGAGTAAGGTAAAACGCTTAGATAACCATCAAAAAAAAATTGATAACAAGGTTGTTTTGGTAATACTAGGTTTAATTGTGACGCTTCCTTTATCTGTTATTAGCACTGCCCTCAGTGTTTCTCTTTTTTTTCGTCTGGACGGGATTAACGCAGAGTTAAAACGCCAACAACAGACAGAAAATGAGATGAAGTTAGAAATCAATCGGATCAAAATTAAACAACAACCCGCTAAAAATACTTCTGAACAATCATCTTTCAACAGGATCTCAACCCGATGACTACTCTTAAAGTCGTTATCATCATGGCTCGATGTAGCCACTCCAAGCAAAGCTTTGGCATTCGCATGGAGGAAAAATTACCAAATCAGTGGATAGCTGATTGGGCTTTTCCCATTAAGGAAGCAGCCGCAAAACGGGAATGCTACGACAAAAGCCAAATTGCTGGCAGTTTTTCGGTAGATGATACTTATCCGGGTTGTTCTTACTGCGAACAAAAGAGCTTTGTTAAATGCGGGGGTTCTTTATTCTCTCGCTGTAATAAAGTATCTTGCGGAGGTGAGCAGGGTAGCTTTCATACCTGTCCTTGGTGTGGAACTAAAGCTCAAATTAGTGGTTACATCGAAAACCTGAGCGCAGGAAAAGACCTATGAACGACTTCCCTCGACAAAAGCTTTGTGAAATTATTACCCAGTACGGACAGGATGTTTCTGACAACCCTCAACGCTGTGAAGGATTACTAAAGGACTTTTGTGGGCAATATAGCAAGGAAGTCTTTCTTTTAGTGAATGCTCTTAAAAAAGGCGTGGCTACCGAGTTACTAAAATCCCAGAATCAGATTCCTCAAGCAGTTATTTTATCCAAGCTTACAAAGCGATTACAAGATGAGCTAGGAATAGCTGAGGAATCTGCTTACTGGGCTGTAGATTCTTGGGGATTAGCATTAGGGGTGATTTCCCAACCACGAACTAAAAATGACTTTCAGAGTCAACAACAATTAATTTTAGAACGACAACAACAAGCAGAAAAAGAGCAAAAACAAAGAGAAGAATATGAAAAAAAATTAGATCAATCCGAGCAAGAAATACAGCAATGGAAACAAGAAGTAGGCAAGCTAAATGAAGCAATAACAACAGCCAGACAACAGCAAAATATTAATCAGAAATCAGCCCATAAGTTTGCTGCCAATTTTGTTTCTATATTGGCTGGCATCTCAGCATTAGCAGCTTTTGTGCTTGGAATTTATGCTTATCAAAAAAATCAACAAATGGGCAATCTTACTGAAAATTTGAACAATCTTACAATTGAGTATAATCAAAAAAATGAAAATTTGATCACTGAACATAATCAAAAAATCAAGAGCCTGACAACTGAACATGATCAAGAAGTTGAGAATCTTATAACTGAACATAATCAAAAAGTTGAGAATATTACAAATAAGAGAAATTTGCTTTATAATCAAGTACAAAATTTTCAAAATACTCTAGAAAATGTTGAGAATAATCTGGAGAATAATCTTAATATATCTGGAGATACTTATTTAAACCTTTGCAATCAAACTTCTAATGACATAATTGATGCTGCAATTATGTATTGGGACGGAGACGGATGGAAATCAAGAGGATGGTGGAATATTAAAAAAGGAGAATGTACAAAAGTTTTCGTAGATTTTAACAAGCGAGGAGATATCTACATTCATGGACAAATAAACAATATTAAGTGGGGAGCTGATGATTTTTCATTTTGTGTAACAAGAACAGCATTTGAATTTGAAAAGTCTGATGAAATGGAATGCTCTGGTGATAATTATAAGGTTAATGCCATTAAGTTTTTGGTTTTCCCAGGAGTCAATGACTATAAGTTTAAAGATTATAAAAATTATACAGAATAATTTTATATTTCACTGATATTCAATTGAGTGTTAAAAAATATGAACAACTTACCAGGACAAAAAATCAAAGAAATTTTTACCCAGTACAGTCATTCAGTTTACTACGATCCTAAACTTTGTCAAGCTCTACTCAGGGTTTTTTGTGGGCAGTACCGGAAAGAAATTTCTGTCCTTAAATTAAATTGTCCTTTGCAGCCATTACCAATTTTTTATTTATAAAGAAATACCTCACTTACCTCAATGAAAATAGGCAAATCCAATGACACAACAACCTCAGTACAACGCTTATTTAAGACAAATTTACCCTAAAGCAGCCGCCCACACTACACCTACTCATCATCCCTTATCAACCCATCAATCTCTTGTCATTGGACGAGAGCCAAACTGTCAAATTGTTCTCAACTCCACCAACTATCCAGGAGTCTCTAGTCGCCATCTAGAAATTCGTCCCGTCATGCCTTCAGGAAGTCCTCCTTCTTGGCAAATCTGTGATTTAGGGAGTTCCAATGGCACTTATATTAATAACCAGCGATTGCAAGGTTGTCGGACATTACAATTAGGCGATCGCATTTCTCTCGGTCAGCAGGGTGTAGAATTCGTCTTTGAATGTCAAGTTAGCAATCCAGGACTTCCTGGTCGTCCTTTAAATATCCAACCTGGCGACTCCCTTCATTTAAGTCAAATGCTGCCCATCATCGCGACAAGGCAGGATTTATTTAAAAAAGCTTACCTGATACCAGGTGTCCTTACCGTCTTATTAGTCGTCGGACTATTTGCTGCGATCGGTAATCCTGACCTATTCAATGCCCTATTAGCAGTCTATCTGATTGGGGCAGGCTACTACTTCGTCTATCAATTGGGCGGCAAACAAAAACCCTGGTGGTTGCTGATAGGATCGGCAATAACTACCGTTTTACTCTTGCTCAGTCCTATTTGGTCGCTATTTATCTTGGTTTTCCGTCAAATCCTGCCAGGAGAAATACCGACAGAAGGAACAGAAATAGGATTTCTTTCTTCGTTTATCCACTATTTTTTTGGTGCAGGCATGGCAGAAGAACTCCTCAAAGCCATACCTGTCTTCCTTGCGCTGGGGATAGGACGAATGCTCAGAACCCCTTGGCGAGAGCGAGTGGGTGTCTGGGAACCCCTTGATGGCATTCTCTTAGCAACTGCCTCTGCTGCTGGCTTTACCCTCCTAGAAACCCTGGGACAGTATGTGCCTGGAGCGATTCAGCAGGTAGCAACTCAGGCAGGGGAAGGCGCAGGAGAATTAATCGGGATACAATTACTCATTCCTCGAATTATTGGTTCTGTAGCCGGACACATGGCTTATAGCGGCTATTTTGGTTATTTCATTGGCTTAAGCGTCCTGAAACCGTCTAGACGTTGGTCAATCTTGGCTATAGGCTACTTGACAGCATCAGCACTGCACGCCCTTTGGAACGCTTCTGGTGCTATCAGCAATCTCGTCACTGCCTTTGCCGGAATTTTAGCTTATGCCTTCTTAATGGCAGCCATTCTGAAAGCTCGGCAACTTTCACCAATTCGTTCTCAGAATTGGGCGACTCAGTATTACAGTCCACCGATCCTACCTCAAGCTCCCTTTTCGCTGCGGATTCAGCAGAAGACGATTCCTTTAACTGTCGGGACTCGGTTGCAGGCAGGGGAGATTCCTGGGTTGGGAGCGCAAAGTGCTAATGGAATAGTCGCTGAAGTAAATGCTAATCCCAAAGATCCCAGCATTTTAGGGTTGCAAAACTGTTCCAATCAATTTTGGATAGCTACTTTACCTATCGGGCAGCAAAAGCAAATCGATCCTGGGCGCAGCATCAAGCTTGCGGTTGGCACGAAAATTAACTTTGGTTCAGTTCAAGGAGAGGTGCGATCATGAGACAATCATCAAGTTGGAAAAAGGTTCTCTTATTCGGCTTATTAGGGGCTTTTGGTTGCCTAATCGGATGGTTATTGGGTGAATGGTTCTTATCTTGGACAATGCTGCCACAAACACAACAAGAAGCCTCGACACCTGCACTTGTGTTTAATCCAGAACTGACTAAACGACTGCAAAGAGAGGGAGCTAAAACAGGGGATGTTCAGCTTTCTCTGTTATGGAATAACTACAACGATTTAGATATACATTGTATCGATCCATCAGGAGAGGAGATTTATTACTCGCACAAGCGATCGCAATCAGGAGGCGAACTTGACGTTGATATGAACGCAAGTGGACGGCAATCAAAAGAGCCAGTAGAAAACATTTACTGGCCTGCTGGAGGCGCACCAAAAGGAAAATATCAGGTGTTTGTCAATCATTATGCCAATCATGGCGAGGCTGACCCAACTGCCTTTACGGTCGGTGTATTAGTAGAGGGGAATAGTCAAGAATTTTCTGGTTCTATTTCTCATGGTCAACCAAAGCGACCCATTTATGAATTCACCATTGAAGCAAAACCAGCACAACAGCAGCCTAACGCCCAGCAGTTTTGGTATATGGTGTTTATTGTCGGTCTATGGACAGCCTTGCTTGCCATTGGCTTATCTCTTGCCCTAGCAATCGGGCAAAACTTCTATCTTCATCGTCCGTTTTTATCCACTCGTCAAGGCACTATCTTACTTGCAGGAGGGCTATTAGCAGGCCTCGTTTCTGGTGGTTCTGCTCAAGCACTGTTGAGTTTAGTTGCCCAGTCAGAAATCCTCGCTAAAGCTGGCTGGATCGCTGGCTGGACGCTTTTGGGAGGGCTTTTGGGAAGGGGGATGGGCTTTTTCATCTCTAACCTACAAGCAAAACGAGCGACTATTGCTGGTGCGATCGGCGGTTTCTTTGGTGCTTTAGCCTTTTTGTTGGTTTCCCAGAGTGCCGGTGATGCCTCTGGTCGTTTGGTTGGAGCGGTTATTTTAGGCTTTTTTATCGGCTTAATGGTCGTTTTCGTTGAAGTCGCTTTTCGTACAGCTTGGCTGGAGATTCAATACAATCCCAAAGAGAGCCGCACAGTCAATCTGGGAGCCGAACCCGTCAGTATTGGTGGCGATGCCAAAGCTTGTACTATTTACGCCCCGAATGCGCCACCTGTTGCCCTGCGTTACCGACTCAGCCAAGGTCAAATCCTCTGCGAAGATATCGCCACTGGGGTAACTCAGCCACTCCAACCAGGGGATAATCAGCGAGTGGGCAATCTTACCGTCTTTGTTCACAGTGCCGATGCACCAGATCAATTAGCCTACCGCGATCTTAATCGTGCTTCTCCAGAAGCTTATCAGGATAGGTCTTCCCCTTCCTATTCTCAACCTCAGACTCAATTTTCCTTGCACATTAAAAGACAAGTCATTTCTCTAACGAATGGAACTCGCTTAACTGCAAGAGAGATTCCGGGGTTAGAATCTCAAGGTGCTGATGGTGTGGTAGCACAGGTGAATCCTAATCCTAAAGATCCTAGTGTATTGGGGCTACAGAACTGTTCCCATCGAGCTTGGACTGTAACTTTAGCTAACGGTGAGCAAAAGCAAATCGATCCTGGGCGCAGTATCAAGCTTACGGTTGGCACTAAAATTAACTTTGGTTCAGTAGCAGGAGAAATTTGCTGATGAATGATTTACCCCGTCAAAAACTCAAGGAAATTATTATTCAATATGGTCGTTCTCTATGTGATGAACCACAACGCTGTGAGGGACTGCTACGAGACTTATGTGGACAGTATCAGAAGGAAATTGCGGTTCTCGTAGGCGCACTGAAAGAACGAGTCCCCGCCGATTTACTGGCCTCGCAAAATAGTACGCCACCAGTGGTATTTTTAGCACGACTAACCAAAAAACTGCAAGATAATCTGGGGTTAGCTGAAGAGGCCGCTAGATGGGCAGTGGAATCCTGGGCTTTAGCTTTGGGGGTGATTTCAAGCAATGACCTTAAAACCAACCCTTCATCGGATCCACCAATTCCTACGCCAATCCCGACTCCTGTACCAGATTCTGCTGGGCAACCAACTTCCTCTTTCTCGGTTTCTTCAACTATCCCCGTGCAACTGCCTGTCAATCCCGTCACCATTCCTTCTCAGCCAGTACCCCCGCCAACGCCTCCTTCACCTTCAAACAATTGGACAAAGATTGCGATCGCTCTTGGCTCAGTGGGAGTTTTGGCATTAGCGGGCAGTGTAGTGCATTTTCAAGAACAGCAAAAACAGGCGAGCGATCGAGAAATAGCCGAATTGAAAGCCAGAGAAGAACAACGTCTAGAAGCGGAACAGCGCCAACGAGAAGAGGCCGAACGTCGAAGAAAAGAGGCAGAACAACAACTTGCAGAAGAACAAAGAAGGAGACAAGAAGCAGAAGCCCGACTGGAAGCAGAGCGTCAGAAATCAGAAACTTTTGTTCCTAGTGAAAGTGTCAATCAAGATATCAACGAAGGCGAAGCGATATCCCTGATTGAAAATCTGTACTATGCGCTTTCAGAAAAAAACTTCGATCAGGCAAGGTCTTTATATAGCCCACAATTGGCAGAGTCATTTTCTTCTCCTAGCTTCTTCAGTCAATTTAAAAGAGTAACTGTCGAAGATTTACAAGTTACTTCGAGAACAGATACTTCGATAAACTTTATAGGACAAAATACTTATGTTTATCCCGATGGTTCAACCCAAAGAGAACTCAGATCGTACACCGTGAGAAACTTGGATGGAGAGTTAAAAATTACAGCATCTGAATTCATTAAAGTGACAAAGTTTAGATAAAATTCTAGCGTTAAAACCCAAAATGTTGGGTTCTTCGTTACTTGGTATGATTCTATATGGAGACATAAATCGACTAAATCCTGATCTGGCAAGAGATTTAATTGATTAGTTCGCTCCAGATTGCAAACAATTGACAAAAATTGCAGTAATGTCTGTTTCTATAAGGGTTTCATCCCTTATAACCCTGTCCGTTGCATAAGACAAACCGAAGAGATCAAGAAATTAACTAATTAATTTAACCTTCACCCCCCACCCAGTCAAACCAAGTTTAAAAGGTGAATGGTTTTATTTTCCCAGTACAGGGGGATAGAGCTTCTCGTTTTTCGGGACGAGTCCTGAGATAATCTTCTAACCAAAGACAACCTCGATCGAGCAATTTTTGTAAATAATCATATTCCGTTTCTAAGGGCCATCGATGCTTTTGACCATCCCTAGCAATAATCACAATCTCTTGACTATCAGGACTAAAAGCGATCCCATAGACGATATCTTCTTCTATTTTAAACTCGGAGCGCAAATTTCCGTCCATGTCCCAGCGTCTAGCTGTACCATCCCTTGAAATAGCGGCGATTTTCTCACCATCGGGACTAAAACTAACTCCATAAACGGGAAAAGAATCGGTTTTAATCTCCTTTAAAAGATTGCCCTGTAAATCCCAAATTTTAATCTTTCCCCGAGTAGCGGTAGCAATTTTTTGATGATCAGGAGAAAACACCAAATCATAGATAATACTATCATCAACTGTCCAAGAATTAATCAATTGAGGCCGATGATTGCTTAAATGCCAGTATTGAATTTTTCCCTCGCTTGTTCCCGTGATTATTGCTGTTCCCTCTCCATTAAAAGCAAGACTATAAATCGGTACTTGACTAGCAGTAAATTCTTGAAGCATTGTTCCT
>NZ_JASJFG010000975.1:0-5140 GCF_030065375.1 Microcystis sp. M49636_WE2
ATCTCACACCTAGGCTGTGAGAAAAACCGGATCGACTCCGAGCATATGTTAGGACTGCTGGCCAAGGCCGGCTATCCCGTAGATAATGACGAGGAGTTGGCCGATTACGTTATCGTTAATACCTGTAGTTTCATTCAAGCAGCTAGAGAAGAATCCGTTCGCACCCTCGTGGAACTGGCGGAAGCTAATAAAAAAATTATTATCTCCGGCTGTATGGCCCAACATTTCCAAGATGAACTGCTGACGGAATTGCCGGAAGCCGTGGCCATTGTCGGCACGGGGGATTATCAGAAAATTGTCGAGATCGTCGAACGGGTAGAGACGGGAGAACGAGTCAAAGAAGTCAGCACCGATCCCACTTTTATCGCCGACGAAAATCTGCCCCGTTATCGCACCACTACCGAAGGAGTCGCCTATCTGCGGGTGGCCGAAGGCTGCGATTATCGCTGTGCTTTCTGTATTATTCCCCACCTGCGCGGCGATCAGCGATCGAGATCGATCGAGTCCATTGTCAAGGAAGCGCGACAATTAGCCAGCCAAGGAGTCCAAGAATTAATTCTCATTTCGCAAATAACAACCAATTATGGGTTAGACTTATATGGCGAACCCAAATTAGCGGAACTCTTGCGAGCGCTGGGAGAAGTCGATATACCTTGGATTCGCGTTCACTACGCTTACCCGACCGGGTTAACGCCAAAGGTTATCGAGGCGATCCGAGAGACCCCGAATGTTTTACCCTATCTAGATTTGCCGCTACAGCATTCCCATCCCCACATCCTGCGGGCGATGAACCGTCCCTGGCAAGGACGAGTCAACGATGGCATTATCGAGCGGATCAAGCAAGCTATCCCGAACGCGGTTTTACGAACGACTTTTATCGTCGGTTTCCCCGGAGAAACCGAGGAACATTTCAGCCATCTGCTGGAATTTGTCAAGCGTCATGAGTTCGATCACGTCGGGGTGTTTACCTTCTCCGCCGAAGAAGGTACAGCCGCTTTTGACCTGCCCAATCCAGTGCCACAGGCAATTATGGACGAACGCCGCGAAAGGTTGATGTTAACTCAGCAACCAATCTCGGAACGCAAAAATCAAGCTTATATCGGTCAAACTGTCGATGTTCTCATCGAACAGGAAAACCCGGAAACGGGAGAATTAATCGGGCGTTCCGCTCGTTTTTCCCCGGAAGTAGATGGCTTGGTTTATGTGACAGGTGAGGCGATTCTAGGTGCGATCGTGCAGGTCCGAATCACTTCGGCCGATACCTACGATCTCTACGGCGAAATAGTCTAATTTTTCCATTTTTCTTATTTAATTCCCACAAAACAATCCCTATGACCACTGGTTTCAACAATTTAGGTTTATCCGATAGCCGTCTTCAACACCTAGAAACGCTTGGATTCACCACCCCCACGGAAATTCAAACCAAAGCCATCCCTCTCCTTCTAGAAGGGCATGACATGGTAGGAATGTCGCAAACGGGAACCGGCAAAACCGCCGCCTATTCCCTGCCTTTACTGGAACGCATGGACACCAAAAATCCTAACGTTCAAGCTTTAATCCTCACCCCCACCCGGGAATTAGCCCAACAGGTAGCCAGCGCCATCAAAGATTTCTCTGATGATCGTCGTCTCTTTATCCTGACAGTCTGTGGTGGTCAATCCATGGAACGTCAGATCCGCAGTCTGGAAAAAGGTGTCCAGATTGTGGTCGGGACTCCCGGCCGGGTAATCGATCTGCTCGATCGCAAAAAACTCCATCTAGAATCCCTAAACTGGGTAGTCCTCGATGAAGCGGACGAAATGCTCAGTATGGGTTTTATCGATGATGTTAAGAAAATTCTGCAAGCATCCCCCTCCACCCGTCAAACCGCCTGTTTCTCGGCAACTATGCCCCGGGAAATCCGCGATTTAATCGCTAATTTCTTGAAATCTCCCATTTCTGTGACGGTTTCTCAACCCCAGGCCGCTCCTGCTAAGATCGAGCAGAAAATTTATCTGATCCCTCGCGGTTGGACGAAATTAAAAGTCCTGCAACCCCTGTTAGAGATCGAACCCCTAGAATCGGCGATTATTTTCGTCCGCACCAAGCAAACCGCAGCCGAATTAACCAGCAAACTGCAAGAAGCGGGGCAAACGGTGGATGAATACCACGGTAACTTAAGCCAAGTGCAACGGGAACGACTGGTGCAACGTTTCCGCGAGGGCAAAATTAAATTAGTGGTAGCCACGGATATCGCGGCCCGCGGTCTAGATGTGGAAAATCTCAGCCACGTTATTAACTATGATCTGCCAGATAATGCCGAAACCTATATTCACCGCATTGGCCGCACCGGCCGCGCCGGTAAAACGGGAACTGCTATATCTTTAGTAGAACCGATCGATCGGCGTTTATTACGTCAGATTGAACAGCGTCTGCGTCAACGTCTGGAATCTAGTCCCATTCCTAGTCGTGCGGAAGTAGAAGCAAAACGTCTGGCCAAGCTGCAAAATCAGCTAAAAGAGGCTTTATCGGGGGAACGTATGGCTTCTTTCTTGCCTTTAGTGCGGGATTTAAGTGAAGAATACGATCCACAAGCGATCGCAGCGGCTGCCCTGCAAATGATCTACGATCAAAATTGTCCCCAGTGGATGAAAACCGATTGGGAAGTTCCCGCAGCGACGAGCAGTAAACCGGTGATTAATAAAACTCCCCGCAGTGGTGGTAGTAAGTACCCCTCTAAGTCGAATAACCGTCCTTCCCTGGACAAAAAAATTGTCTTTCAAGAACGTTAATTTTTAGTTCTTGAATAGATAATTTTAAGAGTTGATAGAACCAAAACGGTCTATCAACTTTTTTTATGTTTATAATAGCTTATTAACCCTATATACTTTTGACTTTTTTATACTGTTCTGTCACGGCGGCATTTAATAGATCATCTTTAAAATCTCTGATTAATTTAATTACTAAATTATAAGTATTGATGTATTCTTCATAATCGATAGTTAAATACTTGCCATGAGCAATTTTATTTCTTTGGGTGAGAAGTTGTTCATCAATAGCTTTCTGCTTCAGTTGATAATCACTATCATCAATTCCTAGAATAGTACAGATATCAGTGAAAACTTCAAAATTGAGATTAGATTTGGTGTTAATAATATTTTCGTAGGGTATATAAGCTGTATTTTCTAGGTTATCAAGTAAATTTTTGATCATCTCTTTTTGTAACTTAAATTTATTGGTTTTTATTAACTCATTTATAGATTTTCTAGAACTAAGGGCAACGAAACAGTAATCCAGTTCATGATAATTTAATTTTTTTAAGGAAACAAACTGCAAATAACATTCTGCTGCATATTTAATAAAACCTTCCCAATGGGCATAGAGAGTGGTTATTCCGGCTCTAATTAATACATCTTGCTCAGTTCCTTTTTGTGGAGGAATTTTATTTTTTAAAATACTAAGTTCTTTAATTCGCCATGCCATATCTTCATCTAAGTTTTTCTGGAGAATTTCGATAGTTCTATTATCTTTACTCATTACTTTTTAAAATATTTTTTGCCAAATTCAATCATTTTGAGCATTCTAGTTCTAGCTCTCGATCCCGTACCGATGTTATAAATAAAGTCAGATTCTGACCACATTTCCTGAATTTTTGTTCTTAGCAGTTCAATATCTTGAGTAGAGTAATCATCAATATTTTCTCGTAATCCTGTGGTGATCGCTTCATAAGCAGAATCGAGAAATTTACCCTTAAATCTTGTTCCATCATATTTGGTAAAAGTATCTTCATTCGTCGCTTGATCAAGCAATAAAAACATTTTAGCGAATTTTTCTTGCTCTAACACACGATCAAAAGTCCTGGAATTGCATAATTCTATCAGATAGTCAGTCAAATATTCATTAACCTCTTTTTTGTTCAATGATTTTGGATCAAATGTGGGAGAAGACAGGGCAAAATATTTAAGAATTAGTTCCAAGTCGTAGCGTTCTTGTCTTAATCGCTCGGATAGGGAAATACAATTTTTAAAGTTCTCATTTTCTGCCAAGTCTTCTAACCACTTATATAGGCTTTTATCTAGCATAATCAAAAGACAATTACGCACCTCTTGATAAGATAAAAAAGAGCCACCGGTATTTAAACGATCAAAAACTTCAAACTTAGCATTTTTATCCGATTCTTTTTGGATAATCTGAACCTGTATTTTCGCTCTTTTGAAGTCTATTTTTAGAGATGGGGGCAAATTATACTCTCCTTCCTCTGCACCTTCCCACATAACTCCGTTTAAGCTAGGTAATAACTTAGTACCTTGAAGCACCAGTTTCGGTTTTTTCTTAGTTTCATCGTCCTCATCTCTTAAATCGCCAACAAATTCCAAAATTGTTGAAATCCTTTGTAATCCATCCACCAATTCCCAAACACTATCTTCTTCTCTCTGATAGACAAAAATAGAGGGAATAGGAATTCCTAATAGTATCGATTCTATGAATCGGCTTTTTTGGGCTATTGTCCAACGAAAATATCTTTGAAAATCTGGATTAATTGTCATTTCTTTGTTATTATAAAGACTAATAATCTCTCCGATTGACATAGGATAGTTATCGGTACGAAATTCTTTAGTTT
Source organism: Microcystis sp. M49636_WE2 (assembly GCF_030065375.1). Taxonomy (NCBI): domain Bacteria; kingdom Bacillati; phylum Cyanobacteriota; class Cyanophyceae; order Chroococcales; family Microcystaceae; genus Microcystis; species Microcystis sp. M49636_WE2. The sequence goes on from NZ_JASJFG010000975.1 coordinate 4,601, forward strand.
TTGCCTTAACTTCTTCTAATAAATTCATCTTATAGCAGTTATCTTAATGGTGAAGTACAAAGTTTTCGTTTTGGGGAGCCGGTCGTCAGGATTCGATACCAAATTAGGTTACACTTCATCTTTAGAAACAAAGCTGTAATTTTTCTATACTTAGTATAATCCCTATATTCTACTTTAATACCATCCGCCAATTCAAAAATGAAACGCGTCAACCTCAAGAGTTGACAGAAAAAGGCTCATCCCCGCAATTGGCACAAACATCAATTTTCAGGTGGCTAATCTGCAAAGACGCGATTTATGTCCCGATATTGCGGTGATGTTAGCTTGGATTGAACAGGCAAAAATCTTAACCAGAGAGTTAAAATAAGCCCTATCTCCGATAATTTTGGCATAAATTAACCAAAAGTAGTGCCATTCCATCCCCAAAGATCACCTTTCGCCTCGGCAAATTCTAGATAAATGCGATTTTTCGGTATTCCTAAATAAGCCTCAATTTCTTGACAAAAATCACTACTCATGCTTTTAGTTTGAGCGGCGGAA
>NZ_JASJFG010000391.1:0-1602 GCF_030065375.1 Microcystis sp. M49636_WE2
CGATCAAAGAATAATTTATTCCAGAGATAGGCGAGAATAAAATATAAAGGTGGATGATTGTCCTCCTGAATAACTAATTTAATTACATCGGCAATAGTTGCCTGATGGTTGCTCTGGAGAGGTGCTAATAAAGTGTCTAGGGAAATTATTTGATTTAACGGCACTATCTGGTAATTATTGCCAATACTAAAAACCATAGTGGCAAATTCATCCGTCCAGGGAGGTTTGCTCGTTAATTGTGTTAACCTAATAACCAGTCCCAAAATTATTACTAATCCTAACCAGCAAAAATCAGACCAAGATAACCGCTCCTTGCTTCTTTGTTGTAGATCAGAAATGACTGTAGATAAATTCAATTTAATTGTTATCTCCAAAAGATTCGATTATTTTAACCGCTTCCGATGGGGAAATATCTTGACGGCAATTAGGATAATCATACTCCTCCCGGGCAATTAATGCCCCACTGAGACGATAAAAATATTCTCCCATTTTCATCCAATCGGAATACAAATCGGGTTCGGGGAATTGTTGCCTTAATTCCGAGTCTTTGGGTGTACCATAATTGAGCCAGTATCCTTCTCCAAATAGTGGGGAATTGAGCGCTAGGGTTCCCTCTAATTCTAAACCATCATCGCCCCTGGCGTTTTCGATTCCTTCCACCAAAAAACAGCTATTCTCGGCATTTTCAAAGAGGACTGCGTATCCATTCCCCTCTTCTGCGAGGATTTTAATCTCGCTGGCCCGAAATCCGGGAGGGATATAGTTAGGTAAAATAATCTTAGCATCCAGCGATCGCAGTTGTTGCCGTTGACTGGCGCTCAAAGTTAGCGTTTCTGCTCTCAGGTATTGCCCATTGTCAATAATAACAATAGATAATCCTAAAACTAAAGGCCAGAGAAATTTTATGGTCATAATCGCTGTTTCTAGGGTCATATTCTGGAGAATATGTCAGTTTTTAGGCAATTTACTGATTATTTAACCAGATTAATGACGAATATTGCCCTTTTCCTGTTCCCGATTCCCTATTTACCGATTCTAATCGACAAAAAATCATAGCTTATCTGTGGATTCCACTTTTTTCCACTTCTGTCACCCAGAATTATGGGACTGACATCACCCCAAACCCTCTCGTATTCTAAGGTTATCGACAGGAAAGAGAGGTAACAACCATGTTAGTCAGCCACCAAAATCCAACTTTTGTCCGTAACTACTTAATCGCAGTTATCTCCGTGGTGATGATGGGTGTGGGAGTTGCCGATCTCGTCAATAATCCCTCCCGAATCGCTCAACAAAACCGTCTTGATGGTTATGGTCGCTATGTTAGCGCTGGTTTGGTTAGCGGTGCGGTCAATAATATACGTTAATTTGCCTCTGATTCTCAATCCTGTTTAAAAGGTGTGAGTAATTATGAATTATGAATTATGAATTATGAACTGGGGAGAATAAATAAAAATAATCTCCTGACTCCTGACTCCTGATAACTGACTCCTGATAACTGATAACTGATAACTGATAACTGATAACTGATAACTGATAACTGATAACTGATAACTGATAACTGATAACTGATAACTGATAACTGATAACTGATAACTGATAACC
>NZ_JASJFG010000234.1:0-4529 GCF_030065375.1 Microcystis sp. M49636_WE2
CGATCTTGCCATTGTTGCCTTAACTCGTCGATTATTGTCGTCATCGAAAAATTGAGTTCCAAACCCCGTCTTTTGAGGACGGCTTTAGTTTGAATATTAGCGCATTTACACGATATATGCTAGAACCTGAGCCATGGAGAAGGCCTATCGCTACCGATTTTACCCAACACCCGACTAGAACGAACTAATCAATTAAGTCTTTTGCCAGATAAGGATTTAGGGCGATTGCATCCCTTCCTAGGGTGTGTTCCCTGAAAACATGACAATTTCAAGGTTAACCAATATTTGGGAATGCACCACCCCTACCATTTATAATTCGGGAACATTTTCCTGTTCATAATTTTCTATTAATATTCCCAAAATTTCCATTAAAGAAGCAAGAGGATGATTTTCATTTTCTCCTATTTCATCTATCAAATTATCTAACATAATTACTAATTGTTCATATTCTGATTCGCTACGGGGTATAAAGAGTATTGGCTTTAAGTTTGTCCAGGCTTGCCGTGTTTTCTCTATATCTATCGTCGGCATTTTTTTACTCCTTCCATTTGTTTTTGTCGTATTCAGAATGAGTTAAAACTTCTCGAATATAAATTTTTTTTCGATTGTAATGAATCGCCGCTATGAGTCTAATCTTATTTCCGCCTATGTTAAAGACAGTCAGTTTTCCTACTTTGTCAGCATTGGGGAAAATAGTTCTTAATTCTGCTATGGACTGAAATTGTCCTGTCTTCATTTTTTGATACCATTCTTTTAATGCTGATTTGGTTTCGGGATACCTTTCGGCAAATTCATTTAATTTCTTCCGACTGATAACGGGCATTTTATTAATAAGTCCCGAAAATATTCCCGTTAATTAGCTTTAACTTTCTGCACCATTGTATCGGCAGTGGTAGTGGAAACCATGGCCGCCATAACTTGTTCGGGGGAAACCGTAAAAGGTAAACGATGAATGTCCGAATTAGGCTGACAGGCAATTGCGGCCGCGTGGCGCAACTGGGCAAGGGAAACATCTTTTAATCCTAAATCCTCTAGGGATTTCGGTAAACCAATTTGTTCATAAAACTGGATTAGTTGCCCCCGGGCCGATACTGCCAATTGATTGCCCAAAACTATTTCTTCTAGACGCAATTGGGCGAGAATGCCGTAGGCGACTTTTTCCCCGTGCAGGGCATGATGGCAAGCGGGAATATGGGTTAAACCATTATGAATTGCATGGGCGGCCACGGTACGACAATTAGCACCCCCTAAACCACCAATTACTCCGGCTAATAAAACGGTGGCATCTACCACCTGTTTCCAGTCCTCCCCGCCGATATTTTCCAGAGCTGCCGGGGATTTTTGGAAAAGGATATCCCGCAAAACCCGGGCCTGTTGGACAGCGGCAATGATCAGGGTTTCTGTGGAATGACCGCTACTGACGGAGGCCTCGTACCATTTAGCGATCGCATCGCCAATACCGGCGATTAAGGTTCTTTTCGGGGCAGTTTGGATAATACCGTAATCGAGAATTAATAAATCCGGACAACGGGCTAGGGACAGATCGTAAAGAAACGCCCCCGCGTCAGAATAAACGTTAGATAGGGCTGTCCAAGCGGCACAGGTAGCGGCGGAGGTGGGAATCGTGGCGATCGGCAAATGGCACTGATGGGCGAGTAATTTGGCCGTATCGAGGGCCTTGCCGCCACCCACACCGATGATAAAATCTGCCTCATGACTCTTGACAGATGCCTTTAAATATGCTAAGGAATTTTCCGAACAATCGGGGGCATAACTGTGATAGCTAGGAGTGAGATTTTTCAGGGGAGATGACAAAAAAGCTAAATTGCGATCGCCGCCCACCACCAGGGGACGTTTGCCCAAATCCCCTAACTTGCCGGTGGATTCTTCTAGGGCATTGTCACCCCGAATCACTTGTGCGGGGGCGATTAACAGGGGCAAAACAGCGACAGCATTGGACATTTTTTGACAACCTCAAGGATTATTGGCTAATTTTAGCGAAACTTTCGGGAAAAAGCTGTAGTTCAGGTGTATTATCCCCCGGGGCGGAGAAGGATTTTTTAATCTGTCCTAAGTACAAAGGAGCAGATAAACCGGGCTGAGGATGAACCAGAGTGCGAGCGCTAATGATAAATTGATTATTACCGCCAGCACCGGCGCGACCGGACGAAAACAAGTCACTAGCGGCTTGTTTTAGGGTTGCTTCCACTTGCTCGGGAGTAACAGTACTGGGCAGGGAGATAACAGCTTGATTAGCTCCGTTATCATAGACAAGGGAGAATCTCACCGCTCCAGGAATTTCGGTACGGGTAAATAATCCTAACCCAAGACCGAAAATCCCCACCGTCAACACAGCCATAAAGCTAGTGACACCGACGAGACGAAAGCGGATTCCCCAACCGACGAGAAAAGCGATAATCGTAAGTACCAAAAAAACCAGCGTGGCAATGCCAGACCATTGGATGTATTTGGCAAAGTTCAGGGGAATGTCCATATTTTCTATAATACTGATTCTATGAAAACGGTTAGCATAAACCATTGTACCTATCCTGTGGTCGAAACTTTCCATTCTGTTCAGGGCGAAGGCTTTTGGACGGGAAGCAATGCTTTTTTCCTCCGTTTGGGAGGTTGCGATGTCTATTGTCCCTGGTGCGACCAAAAAGAGTCTTGGAATGCCCACCGTTATCCCCAACAATCCCTAGGGGAATTGGTTGAGATGGCAAAAGGGGCTAACCCCGCTATGGTGGTGATTACCGGGGGTGAACCTTTAATGCACAATCTTGATCCTTTGACCAAGGAATTAAAAAATCAGGGTTTACGGGTACATTTAGAAACTTCTGGCGCTCATCCTTTTACTGGGGTTTTCGATTGGGTGACTTTTTCTCCTAAAACTTATAAAATGCCCGATCCTACTATTTATGCACAGGTGAATGAGTTAAAAATTGTCGTGGCTAATCCAGAGGATTTAGACTGGGCAGCTATGCAGGAAAGTAAGTTATCGGAAGGGGTGATTAAATATCTACAACCTGAATGGAATACAGTGGAAAGCAAAGAGTTAGTCTTTAATTATGTTCTCCGGCATCCCCAATGGCGCCTCAGTCTCCAAACCCATAAGTTTTTAGGAGTCCGCTAGTCAGTTATCAGTTATCAGTTATCAGTTATCAGTTATCAGTTATCAGTTATCAGTTATCAGTTATCAGTTATCAGGAGTCAGTTATCAGTTATCAGTTATCAGTTATCAGGAGTCAGTCTCGATGAAAAAATTTTCACCCCCACAGATGAAAGAGGTTTCCTTCCCTACACCCCACACCCTACACCCTCTTTCAAGTCAGGAGATTACTTTTTATTTATTCTCCCCACTCCCCAATTCATAATTCATAATTCATAATTCATAATTCATAATTCATAATTCCCAAACCCTAATTTACTAACAAGAGGTTAAATACTATGTCTAACAACAATTCTGAACGAGTAGTGCGTCGTGGTCGAGTTTTTCCGGAGATTCAATCTACAGAGGAAGAAAAGGCCAAACATCGCGCCCGACAATTAGAATTTTATCATCGTTGTTGGCCGATTTTTCAGAGTTTACAGCCCCGGTTAATGAAACATTATTATGGTTGGTACATTGCGATCGAACCCGATAGCGGCGATTATTTTATCGATCCCGATCAAGAAGTGGCCAGTAAAAAAGCAAGGGCAAAATATCCCGACAAAATTCATCACATCTTTGGCATTAATGAAACTGGAGTTAGTGGCAGAATATGATTGAAGGGAGATTTGGAACCAAAGGACAAATTTATTTTGATATCGATTTAGTTGGCGATGATGGATTGATTCTACCCACAGAAGTCATGCTGGATACGGGTTTTACCGAGTTTTTAGCCATAAATAGTCAAGATGCTGACAGTCTTGATTGGCGTTTTTTGCGACAAAATAAATTGATAACCGCTCAAGGAGAAGCATTTTTTGATATATATTTAGGCAGAGTAAGAATTGATGGTCAGGAATACGAAATTCCCGTCTTTGCAGGGGAGGCAATTCAGGAGATTTTGTTAGGTTCGCGGTGGCTAAAACAATTTATCTTAGTAGCTAATTATCAACAAACACAGGTGACATTAGGATAATGACAAAAAAGGCGATTATTTTACTTTCTGGGGGATTAGATTCAGCGACAACAGCAGCGATCGCTTTAGCGGCTGGTTATCAATTAATCGCCCTTTCCTTTCGTTATGGACAAAGACATGAGCGGGAATTAGCGGCGGCGAAAAAAATTGCTAATTTCCTCGAAATTAAAGAACATCATCTGATCGAAGTCAATCTATCTTTGTGGGGAGGTTCCGCTTTAACGGATCAATCTATTGCTATTCCCCAAGAGGGAATTAACCCGAATATTATCCCGATTACCTATGTGCCGGGGAGAAATACAGTTTTTATTTCGATCGCTCTTTCTTTAGCGGAAGCAAGGGAAGCGGAGGCGATATATTTAGGAATTAATGCGGTGGATTATTCCGGTTATCCCGATTGTCGTC
>NZ_JASJFG010000323.1:0-4919 GCF_030065375.1 Microcystis sp. M49636_WE2
ACTATGGCTGGAAGGCGAAAAACTTCGTTTTCAGGCTCCCAAAGGGGTTATGACCCCAGAAATTAAAGAAGAAATCGCCGCCAAAAAACCTGAAATTTTGGACTTTTTAAGAGCGGCAAAAATCCCAACTAATACTGTTGAGTTAGAGATTATTCCTGTGTCACGGGATCAGGATTTACCCCTCTCTTTTGCTCAACAACGACTCTGGTTTCTGCAGCAACTTTCTCCCGATAGTCATTCCTATAATCTGTTGGACGCTTTACGGTTAGAAGGAAACCTCAATCTATTAGCTTTAGAACAAAGTCTCAGTGAACTGATTCGCCGTCATGAAATTTTAAGAACCACTTTTCCTATGGTAGAAGGGCAACCAATTCAGCGCATTGCTCCCCCTTCAACCGTAAGTTTACCCCTGGAAGATTTACAAGGTTTATCAAAGAATGAACAAACAGAACATCTGCAAGAAATAGCGATTGCTTTCTCCTTAAAACCCTTTAATCTAGCCAAGGAATCATTAGTCCAATTTAAGTTACTTAAACTGGGTTTTCAAGAGTATGTATTGCTGTTGAAGATGCACCATATTATTTACGATGGTTGGTCTTTGAGCATCTTCTTTGATGAATTATCTCAACTTTATGCGGCCTTTGTCCGGGGGTTGCCTTCCCCTCTCCCTGAATTATCGATTCAATACGCCGATTTTGCCGTATGGCAACGTCAATGGCTCACCGGTGAAGTCTTAGAACGTCAACTTAATTACTGGCAAAAACAGTTACAAGATGCACCTACTATTTTAGAATTGCCGACGGATTATCCCCGTCCTCCAATTCCTAGTTTCCGGGGTGATGGGCAGGTTTTTCGCCTGAATCAAGACTTAACGCAACGCCTCAAAAGGTTAAGTCAGGAGTCAGGAGCAACACTATTTATGACTTTACTGGCGGCTTTTTTTGTCCTAATTTCTCGTTATAGTGGTCAATTAGATGTTTTGGTAGGTTCTCCCATCGCTAATCGTAATAGTTCGGCAATTGAGAAATTAATGGGCTTTTTTGCCAATACTTTGGCTTTAAGGGGTGATATGTCGGGAAATCCGAGTTTTCTGGAGTTATTAGAACGAGTAAAGCAAACAACTTTATCAGCTTATGCTCATCAAGATTTGCCTTTTGAAATGTTAGTAGAAAAATTACAATTAAACCGAGATTTAAGTCACAATCCTTTGATACAGGTGATGTTCTCACTGCAAAATACTCCCCAATCTGAGGCCAGTTTATCTGGCTTAAAGATGGAGAGTTTGCCTTTATCTGTTGAGCTTAAAGCGCGATTTGATTTAGAGGTAAATTTTTGGGAAGTTTCTGATCGTTTAGAAGCGGTTTGGTGTTATAGTACGGATTTGTTTGATGCCCCCACCATTAACCAAATGGGTCAACATTTTCAGAATCTCTTAACTGCGATTGCAGCTAATCCCAATATGGGAATTTTTGAGTTATCGATGTTAAGTGATGAAGAACGTTATCAATTGTTATCATTGTGGAACGAAACTCACACAGATTATCCCTCTGATAAATGTATTCATCAGTTATTTGAAGAACAGGTAAAACGCACACCCGACGCGGTAGCAGTGGTATGTTCAGCTCAACAATTAACCTACAATGAATTAAATTGTCGTGCTAATCAATTAGCTCATTATCTGCAAAAATTAGGAGTAAAACCAGAGGAATTAGTGGGGATTTGTCTAGAGCGTTCTTTAGACATGATTGTGGGATTATTGGCTATTCTTAAAGTCGGTGGAGCTTATGTTCCTATTGACCCAGATTATCCCCAAGAACGCATTAGCTTTATGCTCCAAGATACCCAAGTTAAAATACTGTTAACCTGCGAATCTTTACAGAATTTCTTGCCAAATCATCAGGCTATTGTTGTCTGTTTAGACAAAGATTGGCAACAAATTAATCAGGCAAGTCAGGAAAATCTTAACAGCACAGTTTCTGCGGATAATTTAGCCTACGTTATTTATACTTCTGGTTCTACAGGAATACCCAAGGGTGTTATCGTCACTCATCAAGCAGTTAATCGACTGGTATTAAATACTAATTACATCCAGTTTACTCCTGATGACCGCGTTGTTCAAGCGTCTAATATTGCTTTTGATGCCGCTACTTTTGAAATTTGGGGGGCTTTACTTAACGGTGCTAAGATTATTATTATCGCTAAATCAGTTTTGCTCTCACCCCAAGAATTGGCACTAAGCTTAAAGGAAAATCGGATTAGTGTCTTATTTTTAACCACAGCACTTTTTAATCAGTTAGCCAATTTAGTTCCCCAAGCTTTTAGTAACTTACGCTGCTTACTATTTGGGGGTGAAGCAGTTGAACCAAAATGGGTACAAGAGGTACTAGAAAAAGGTGCGCCGCAACGGTTGCTTCATGTCTATGGGCCAACGGAAAATACAACGTTTTCTTCCTGGTATTTAGTGGAAAACGTAGCTTCTACAGCCACAACTATTCCCATTGGTAAAGCGATTGCCAATACCCAAATCTATTTGCTGGATAAAAATCTCCAACCTGTCCCGATTGGTGTAGTAGGAGAATTACATATTGCTGGTGCAGGATTAGCCAAAGGTTATCTTAACCGTCCCGAATTAACCCAAGAAAAATTTATTCCTAATCCTTTTGAGAAGGATGAAGTGATCCCCCCAACCCCCCTTAATAAGGGGGGCAATGAGCCGTCAAAATTATATAAAACGGGAGACTTGGCCCGTTATTTACCCGATGGTAATATTGAATATGTAGGACGGATTGACAATCAAGTAAAAATTCGCGGCTTCCGTATTGAATTGGGAGAAATTGAGGCTGTACTTAGTCAAAATCAGGCGGTACAGTCTTCTTGTGTGATTGTTCGTGAAGACAATCCGGGGGAAAAACAATTAGTTGCCTATATTGTACCTAAGCTAGGAGTAAAGCTAACAAGTGGCGATTTGCGTCAATTTCTTAGCCATAAATTGCCCGGTTATATGGTTCCTGGTGCGTTTGTGCTGCTGGAGTTTTTCCCTTTAACAGCTAACGGAAAAATTGATCGCCGTGCGTTAAAAGCTCCTAGTAACCCCAGTGATTCAGACAGATTTATTGAAGCGCGTAATCAGTTAGAATTAAGCCTAGTACAAATTTGGTCAAAAGTGCTAAAAATTGACAAAGTTAGCGTGCAGGATAACTTTTTTGATCTCGGTGGTCATTCCCTGTTGGCTCCTTATTTAATAACTCAAATTAAGGAACAGTTGGGCGAAGAAATTGCCGTAACAACACTGTTTCAAAACCCAACTATTGAACAGTTAGCGACTATTATTAAAACCGGTTTAGATCCATCTAATCAGTCTTATTTTGTTCCCATTCAACCTCATGGTTCAAAGCCGCCTTTCTTCTGTGTCCCTGGGGCCGGGGGACGACCATTTTATTTTTACCATTTAGGACGTTATTTAGGAAAAGATCAACCTTTCTACAGTTTTGAAAATGATCTCTATCAACAGTTTGGAGAAATCACTCGCATTGAGGATATAGCCAGTATTTATCTTAAAGCCATGCAGGATTTACAACCCCAAGGACCCTACTTTTTGGGAGGACATTCCTACGGTGGTAATGTGGCTTTTGAAATGGCTCAACAGTTGGTTAATCAGGGTGAACAAGTGGCATTACTAGCAATCATTGATTCTTCAGCACCCACTTATAAAGACAAACAAATTTTGCTTGATTATATTAATTGGGATCATGCGCGGTGGTTAGCCGAAGTCAGCAAAGGTATCGAAGTTTATTTAGATAAAACCATCGATATTTCCTATGAAACTCTTCAACTCTTAACAGTGGAGGAACAATTAAAATACGCCTTAAACTTTTTTAAACTGGCTAATATGCTTCCTCCCAATGCGGAAACTAGGCAGCTTGCAAAAATTGTCCAAGCCTATAAAACTAGCTGTTTATGCCTGATTGATTATCTCCCTAAACAGACTTATCCTGGTAAAATTACGATTATACGGGCCAGTGAGGAATTATCTGATGATCCAAATAAAGATTTAATAGCTGGAGATTGCGAGGATTCCTCTTTAGGCTGGAGTGAATTTTCTACAGAGCCAGTTGAGATTCATTTCGTCCTAGGAAATCATGTCTCGATTATGGTGGAACCCCATGTCCAGATTTTAGCCGAAGAGTTAAAAGTTTGCCTTGAGATTTGATACCAAATCCGTTTTTAAGACTATGGTTAACTGCCAATTCAACTTTAAAAACTCAGTTATCAATTTTTTCTCCCCAATCTCATCTATCTTTTAAACAGGATTTAATCTAAGAACTGACGATTTTCTACAAGTTGTGTGAACGGTAAGACTAATGTAAAATGCTGCAAGGCATCTGATTGCTAGACAGCCAATTTGTATTCTTTTGCCTTACCATGGATTTTATATGACTGAAATCCCGACCAACCAATCCAACTTAGTGATTTTAGGAGTCTCATCAATGACGGAAACTACTGAAACGGCCATTCCCAATGATTTTCTCGGAATTAATCCCACAGACATCAACAAAAAACTTGTCTCCTGGGGAATTTCTCTCGATGAAGTTGTTCAAAAACTTGCATCTCTAGGACTCCCCGGCATTATTTTCATTATTGCTGTTGCCGCATCCGGTGGTACTGCCTATCCGATGATTTACGCACTTTTTGGGTTAGGCGGTCCGCTGGGACTAATTGGTGGACTTGGGGTCTTAGGCATCTCTACCATTATTGGCGACATTGTTACGCGTTATGGCATTGAGGCACTGCTTAAAACGGTCTATCTCAAACGTCGTGAAACAGAAACTCAAGAATATCTCATCAATGAGGTGGAAGGTTTGCCAATTTCTCAAGTTCTAAAACTTAACCTGAAAAAGGCTATTGAAGTAGAAATTGCT
>NZ_JASJFG010000579.1:0-4898 GCF_030065375.1 Microcystis sp. M49636_WE2
GAAGCGAGGGTTAAAATGACGGTTTCATCATCTTCAACTGTAGTATCCGCAGTGGGGTCAACGATTACGGTAACAGTCGCAGAATTAGCCGCAAAGATGACACCTGTGGGAATAGAAGCGTAATCGCTTCCATTGGTTGCTGTCCCTCCAATACTGTAATTGACTATTAAAGAATTGGTTGTGGAACCGCTACGGGTAAAGGTGTAGATGAGATTACTTGTCCCGTCTTCGGTAACACTTCCAGGGGAGACAGCAAGGGTAATACTAGGAAGGGTGACATTGCTATCATCATTCGTAATCGTCCCGGTAACTGCGGTGGTCGTACCTATTGTATAATCAGTCCCGGTCGCGAGGGTTAAAATGACGGTTTCATCATTTTCAACAGTTGTGTCAGCAGTGGGGTCAACGGTTACGGTAGCAGTGGATGAACCAGCAGCAAAGGTGACACTGGTGGGAATAGAAGTGTAATCGGTTCCATTGGTTGCTGTCCCCCCAACTGTATAGTTGACAGTTAAAGAATTAGTGGTTACTCCGCTACGAGTGAAGGTATAAACCAGATTTGTTGTCCCATCTTCTGTCACACTACTAGGAGAAACTGCAAGAGTAATACTGGGAAGAGTAGGACTAGAAACATAGCTAAAATAACTAGCAGTTAGACTTAATGCTGTTTGATTACTGATATAAGCAATCAGTTCATCTGCTTCGTTTCCTGGTTTGTTGATGTAGAGATTAGTAGTGGAACCAGAAACTGTTAAGAGATAGTCACTACTTGCACCCCGTAGTTGAATTGTGTCATCAGTGGTGCTAAAGTCGGCAATTGACGCGTAGTCGCTAGTACCTTCAGTAGCTGTCAAACCGTCATCATAGAAGGTCTTTGTCGTATCTGCAAGAATAAAGCGATCGCTTCCTGTTCCTCCTACTAAATAATCATATTCTCCTGTACCGCCATCTGTTCCTTGTAGGGTGTCATTCCCATTACCACCATAAAGCTGATCATTATCAGCACCCCCATTGAGGACATCATTCCCATTCTCTCCAAAAATGATGTCACCACCAGCATTACCTGAAATGGTATCGTTACCCTCTCTACCATACAAATATTCATAGTAACCGTAACCTACTGCTGTACCGCCAAAAATGACATCATTATAATCAGTTCCCTTAAACCCGTTAAAACTCTCAATCGAAGTAAAGGTATCAGTTTCTGTACCGACAGTAATCGTTCCACTCCCAGCGGTGTCGTAGGTCATGGTTAAACCACTACTACCATAGCTGTAGTCAGCCTCATATATATCACTACCAGCACCACCATTGATCGTGTCATTATTGCCTTCATCGCCGGTAAAGTAATCATCTCCTGAATCACCATTGAGGAGATCATTACCATTACCACCATAAAGCTGATCATTACCTACACCCCCATTGAGGACATCATTCCCATCCTCTCCATAAATTCCGTCATCACCAGCATTACCTGAAATAGTATCGTTACCACCTCCACCTTTGAGTGCCTCAACAGCTGTACCGCCAAAAATGACATCATTATACTCAGTTCCCTTAAACCCGTTAAAATTCTCAATCGAAGTAAAGGTATCAGTTTCTGTACCAACAGTAATCGTCCCACTCCCGGTAGCGGTATTGTAGGTCATGGTTAAACCGCTACTAGCATAGCTGTAGTCAGCCTCATAGCGATCAATCCCACTACCACCATTTATCGTGTCATTACCGTCCTCACCGTCCTCATTGGTAAAGTAATCATCTCCTGCATCACCATTGAGGAGATCATTCCCACTACCACCATAAAGTTGATCATTATCAGCACCACCATTGAGGACATCATTTCCATCCTCTCCATAAATGTCGTCATAACCAGCATTACCTGAAATAGTATCGTTACCACTTCCACCTTTGAGTCCACCATAATAATAATAAGATTCACCTCCTGTACCGCCAAAAATGACATCATTATACTCAGTTCCCTTAAACCCGTTAAAACTCTCAATCGAAGTAAAGGTATCAGTTTCTGTACCAACAGTAATCGTCCCACTCCCGGTAGCAGTATTGTAGGTCATGGTTAAACCGCTACTAGCACTACTGTAGTTAGCATCATAGCGATCATTACCACTACCACCATTTATCGTGTCATTACCCGCATCATTGGTAAAGTAATCATCTCCATCCCCACCGTCAAGAGAGTCATTACCATTACCTCCATAAATACTGTCCCATCCCCCCAAACCACTTAAAGTATCATTGCCATCTAACCCAGAAATATTATCACTGTCAGAAGTTCCCGTAATATTATCATTACCATTAGTACCCGTTAAATTCGCCTGTTCTACTTGAATAATTTCCCCATTTACTATAATTGTTGTCTGGTCATTCTCGGCTCGTAAAGCGTCTAAGGTTGCCACATCCAGACTATTTCCCTGCACCAACTCCGCAAAAATTGCCCCCTCATCTCCCGCGCTATCCACCGGATTAATTTGAGCATCCACATAATGCCCAATTTCTTCTAAGATTACATTAACTATCACTGCTGACGAAGCCGTATTTAAAAAAGATGCTGATAGATAAATCTTATTCGTACTACTGGCATAAGCACCATTCGCCGTCCCTAAAACCTCATCACTAAGTACCTCAATCGGGGGAATTTGACTAAAATTTCGGCTTTGCCACTGCTGTTGTAATTCCGTCGCCTTAACCACATCATAACTTGTGCCAAAAGCGATCACCAAATTTGCCCAAAAGCCATCAGATTGAGCGAAATTGAACAAAACATCGTCAACAACAGGAAGAATCGGCAAAAGAGAGGAAGTCATGACATTAACCCTTTAAATTTCTCAAATGAATAGTTGTGTAGGGTGGGCAATGCCCACAATTTGCTTGGCTATTATTTATTCAGCCGAGTCAGCCTGTTTTCCGCAAACGTAGCCAGTCGAGGTTAGGCTAAAAAAAACTATTAAACCATCAATTAATCGTCTCCACCATTTTGAGAGCGTTTTTTTCTACTGTCAATAGAATATAAAGTATGCTTATTTTTTTTTTTTTTTTCATCAGGTTTATTCATGAATCAGAGAAAATCAAATTAAATTCGGTGCGGTTAAACCTCAAGCCATCAGAAAACGGGTTTCTCGGAGAAACCCGTTTTCTCAAGACTGAAGGTTAAAAAGGCGAGCGCTAACGTCAAAACTAAGTAGGTAGGCGTTAAAAGTTGTCAGATCCCCCCGCCTATCGGCACCCCCCTTATCAACGGGGGCAGGGGGGATCGAACCTAAAATCCATTTTTAATTTAATTATAACCAGTTACTTAACCAATACTTCATCGACAAGCAAATGGGAAACCATGTTACTTTTTCGCCAACTTTCTCGGACTCCTGTGGAATTTTTTGGGAAAACTTTGATTCAGTTTTTTCGTAATTCGCCCTAGGGTGGCTCTACTGACTTTAATCTCTGTCTTTTCATAGAGTAAGTTAGATAATTCTTGCAGGGTTGCATCCCTGTTAGCTTCGATGATTTCGACAAGAATTACTAATTGCTCACTATTTAACTTGCTTGGGGGACTCCCTCCCTGGGGACGGGGACGGATATCTCCAGTTTCTTGATATTGTTTCAATAACTTTTGAATAAAGCTTTTGGCCACATTAAATCTTTTGGCTAGTTCTCGAATAGAAATTTTTTCTTTTTCCCAGACATCGATAATTTTTTGGCGAAAATCTACTGAATAGGGTCTCATGTCTGCTCTGACTCTCAATTATTTGTCTATTTGCCTTCTATTGTACCTCATGGCTCCAATAATTGCCCTATTTTCAATTGAGCAGCTATCTTGATGATTGAGATGGTAAGCCGTCAGCTGGCTCTCTTATTATTTGTGTGATAAATTTAACTTATATGGTAGCGATCAATCTTCGTGTCCTTTGTGTCTTTGTGGTTCGTTCCATTCGCTCCCCCGCAGGACTGTATCTTAGAATACATTTTCCCCAGCAAACCCAAGAGAGCCATCAGCTTTTTTCTCCCTACTCCCCCTAACCCCCAACCCCGATTTAGATAAAAAAAACTGGAGCGAGCGCTTTTCGCTACCCCAGTGCTGTCACGGAATTCAATTCTGTATCCAAATTAACACATTATTGGCAGCAAGCATGATTAAGGAAATTGGAAATTTTTCCGAAAGGGGTTTCCAAAGGCTGTAACCTTGGCTGACATGGGATTTCAGGTCTGATAAAGCCAAAATTTTTGGAGTCTATCCTCAAAAATTAAACCTCGGCGCTGAGATGTTCCCCCAGATGAACGGTTTTCACCCATTTTAAACGTTTAGGACGCAAAGCCATCCGTAGGCTGACACTGGGAATAATAATAAACCAGTGCATCATATAAATCATGCCGCGAATGGTTTGAGCAAGGATATTTAAACCGAGAGCGAAAGTGAATTTTTTACCCGTATTAACCCGGATTAATCCTGTCACCATACCCCAGAGAGAAAGGGAAAGAGCCAAACCAGTTAAAGGCGTTAAAATCGGAGCTTGATGCTGGGTAATAGTGATTAAAAGATCGGGAATAGCGGCCGCAGGTAAGATATATTGAACAATCAAAAAAGCAATTAAATCAAACTTTTTCGGCCAAGGCATGGGAGACTTTAAAATCGCTTTCCAATAGTCGAGATAACGCTGAAAACCACCTTCGGCCCAGCGATTGCGCTGATGCCATAAAGCGATCGCGGTTTTCACCCCTTCTTCCGCTACTGCGGGAAAATTTAAGACATTAATTTTCCAATTATCGATATGGAGACGAATAGTTAAATCAAGATCGTCGGTGATCGTTTGTTCATTCCAACCCCCGCAACGATTTAAGGCACTACGTCGGACAAATTGACCATTTCCGCGCAATTCTCCGATCCCTCC
>NZ_JASJFG010000019.1:0-3365 GCF_030065375.1 Microcystis sp. M49636_WE2
GGTTTTATTTATGGATGTGTGTCGCTGTGTGGGATTAGCTTCCCGTTTTGTCAGTGGCTATCAAGAAGGAGATTTAGACCAAGAAGAAAGACATTTACACGCTTGGGTAGAGGTGTATTTGCCGGGGGGCGGCTGGAAAGGCTATGATCCCACCCATGGATTAGCGGTGAGTGACCGTCATATTAGCCTCGTTTCTAGTCCAATTCCCCGTTATTGCGCGCCAGTAGAGGGAAATGCTCGACCGGTTAATCTCGGTCATCAAGTGATAGAATCTCAGCTATCATCGACAATTGCGCTTGATTTGTTATCTTGAGGATGATTCTTTATTGGGGTTACTAATAGGTTAGAAATGGCGCAAGTTTGGACTAAAAAAAAGTGCGACAAGTCGATGCTCTAGCCTCAACTAGAACTGCGCTAAAGCGCAACTACAAACCTATCAGAAGCCTAATGTTTTCAAAATTATCGGTAAGGCTTTTTGACAGGCTTGGGCAAGTTTGCTGGCAGGTTCCAAAGCTTTAGCAATTGTTTCGAGAAAATTAACCGCTCGTTGGGCTTTCTTTTGCAGTCCGGCATCATCAGGATTTTGACTAGCTTGGGCAATCTTTTTCACTTGGTTGGCGGCTTCGGCTTTTTCTTCTTCATCTAAATGGCTGTCAATTTCAATCGCCTGGGTTAGTTCTTGCAGTAAGGCTTTAAGTTGGGCATTTTCTGGGGAAGCATCGGCCGCAATTTGGTTAATGGTATTAGTTACATCGCCGATAATTTCGCCGAAATTGACGGCGGAATTATTAATATCGCGGATGGTGATATTTGGGGAACTGTCGTTACTGTTGCTCATGGCTTTTGCTTCTACATGGATGGGACGGTTGGCGAGGGTTTTGGTAATTTCCATCATATCAACACTTTGTTGGCGATAGATGGCAATTTCTGTCTCTTTGGCGGTGAGTTGTGCCTTATATTGGGCTTCGATGGCTGCGAGTTGTAGTTGATAATTTTGGTTAAATTCTTGGTGAATTTTCTCTTTATCAGTATCGGGCGGTACATGGACTTTTACCACTATCACGCCATCTCCTTTATTGGCAATGCTCTGTATCTGAAGCGGCGTATCTTCATTCTGCACTTGTACTTCTTTTAAGGCGGCGATGAAAGCTTTCCAATCTACCCCATTGCGGAAAATGAGGTCAACGGTGTCGAACATTTCGGCAAATAATTTAGTAAATTCGCCCGGTTGAAATTCGCCACTGCTGGGGCGGCGCTCTTTCTGCCCATTAAGCAGATAAATGTACTGGCAGTCCACCTCATCCAGTTGGGTGGTAGCATCAATATTCCAATTTTCCACGCAAGCACCCGTCAGAGTAGCATGGCGCAAATCCGTATTGACGGCGTTGACTTCGGTGAGGTTTGCCCCCGCAAGGTTGGCGTATTGCAAGCTGGCTTCACTGATATCGGCGAGGCGCAAGTTGGCAGCTTGCAGGTTTGCCCCCTCCAGATATGCCCCCCGTAAATCGGCTTGGGCAAAGTCTTTTCCGCTTCCGGTGCGGGAATCAATCAAAAATTCTCTAAACCGGGGATTGGCTAATAAGGTATTGCCGGGGCGGGCTAATTCCAATTTAATTGCTTGTTTAAAAATTGTTTTATTCAAGATTGCCTGATTAAAATTGGTACTTTTTAAGGTGGCTCCTGTAAAATCTGTTGCGGTTAAATTGGCTTGAAAAAAGGATGTGCCACCAATAGCAGCAAAGGCTATCACAATTTTACGCAACCAAGGATCGCGGTGTTCTTGTTTAAGGGTCAGCCAACCGAGCCAACAGAAAAATAATGTCAAGGCTACGGGTACGGCTCTGGTTACGGCTAGGGATACGTCTATGGCTCTGGGTACGTCTAGGTCTATGGCTCTGGGTACGGCTCCGGGTAAGAACTCGGCTCCGGCTCCGGCTACAGCTACGGCTCCGGCTACAGCTACAGCTACGGCTCCGACTACAGCTCCGACTACAGCTCCGGCTACGGCTACGGCTAAGGCTCCGGCTCCGGCTACAGCTACGGCTACGGCTACGGCCCCAGCTACGGCTACAGCTACCGCTCCAGTTCCGGCTCCGGCTCCGGCTCCGGCTACGGCTACGGCTAAGGCTCCGGCTCCGGCTACGGCCAAAATATTTTTACGCCAAGTGACAGCGCAAAAACAGATGAGAAAAATTAAGATGGACCAAGCAGCAACTTGACTTTCTGTAATGAACCAACCAGCAACTTGAATGAACCAACCATCAAATTGACGTTCACCTGTATCTGTAAGGGTTATCCTAGGCATTGAAAAAATTAAGCTCACCAGATAACCTTTTATGGCGGAGAAATAACTCGAAAACATCATTAACACCAAAGCCAACCCCAGCAAAATCACCAGCCACCGCTTCGGCAATCCCGCCTTCGCCCCGGCAAACTTCACCCCCGTCAAATTCGCCCGACTAAAATTTGCCCCGCGTATATCACAACCACTGAAATCCGCCCCCGCTAAGTCCGCACTGCGAAAGTTACCACCCCGCAAGGATTCCCCCCGGAAATCCCGTCGCCCGTTTTTGTACTGTTCAATAACTGCCGCTGCCTTCATCGCCTAAGAAATTGCCATACTATGCCCTCAATCTTACTACAAGTCAGAAAGCGGGTTTCCTGAGAGAATCCGATTGATACTCCCATCCCAGCGCTTCGGGATTCTTGGTTCAACGAGTCCACGTTCAAAAACCTGGCATTTTTATGGGCAATCGCGTCAGGTTCCCCACCTCACGTTCTAGAATATATCTGGATTTCCCCCATAGATATCTACTACAATAGCCGAAAAACCCTATCTATCAATGGATACACCCATTAACCTTTCTTAATCTACTAAGTAATTTTCTATGGAGAGTTAAATTATGTCGTCAACTGCCTACGAAACTGATTATAATCAATGGCTAAAAGAGACGGTAAAACAGTTACAAGAGCGAAATTTTGAGCAGGTAGATTGGGATAATTTAATTGAAGAAATCGAGAGTATGGGGAAAAGTGATAGACGAGCTTTAATGAGTCTGTTAACCCGTCTTATCGAACATCTTTTAAAGCTGGCTTATTGGCAAGAAGAAAAAAAACGGTCAGGTAATCATTGGGCGGCAGAAATAGTCAATTTTCGCGCCCAAATTCAGCATCGTTTAGAAGATAGTCCCAGCTTACGGCCAGAATTAGCAGCTATGTATGATAAAGTTTATCCAGTGGCGATTAAATCAGTTTCTCAGCTTTTTTCCCTCAATTCAGACGCTCATATATCCCTCGAACAAACATTAGATGATAATTGGTTTCCCCCGGCTGAAAAATAGTTCTTAATTAGGAGTAATACTAAA
>NZ_JASJFG010000702.1:0-2069 GCF_030065375.1 Microcystis sp. M49636_WE2
GTGGTCAATTACCTAATTTTCAGGGAAAAAATCCCTAAATTTTCCCCCCAATCACTCCAATGGTAGGCACTTTTTCAGGGAAAAAAAGTCTAAAAGCCTTATCCAACAAGGTTTTTAGATTTATTCAGCAAACCCTACTTATAACAAATCACTCCAGTATCAATTATGAATTATGAGTTAGGAAGTGGGAAGAAAAAAGCTGCCTCCTTTCTCCTGTCTCCTGACTCCTGACCTACCCTTTCAGCAATAAATCGCTAATTTCCGACTGACAATGACCAATTAAACGATTAAGGGCTTTTTTTCCTTGTTTACCTTGATAATCTGAGCGATCGCTTTCAGTAATTCCATAGGGACGACCGATCGCCACCTTGACACGATGATAAAAGACAACGGGATGCCAACCATCTTGATCGAATAAAGGTTCCGTGGTATCTAACCAGCGCAGCAAACGCACGGGAAAAGGACTAATAACAGTTTCCGACTCGGAGAGAATAGCCACAGGTAAGACAAATAAATTCTCCACGGGACAACGCAGGGCTAAATGGGCAAATCCGCTTTGAAAAGGGCTAATTTGACGAGGAGCAGTCAAATTTAACATCGGCGATCCACCTTCTGGAAATAAACCGATCCATCGTCCGGACTGTAAAAAATCCGTTGCTTGCCGAAAAAAAGTCCGGTGGCGTTTTTCGGGGGTATCAAAGGGAAAACAGCCCAATTCTCCGATTAATTCCCGCAAAAGCGGGGTTTTTCCCATGTAGTGATGACAGGCGATCGGGAGAGTTTTGCCCAAAGCTTGAATTAAGATCGGCGCGTCCAAAAAGCTACGATGGTTACTTACCACGATCGCCACTCCTTGGCCGGGTAGATTTTCTTGACCGACGGTAAACAGACTCGTGCGCGTGGTATCAAGAATTAAACGAGAGGTGGATAGGGGGGTAAGCAGCTTCATGGAAAAAAAAAATCGGCCTTAAGATTGTTTTTATTGACTTAGATCACAACTAAAGGATAAAACAGAATTAGAGGATCATAAAATATAGGGATTATGTCCCAATCATCTACGGATCAGCCTCGGGGCAGCCTCGTCTATTTAAAAAAATAAATTTCATGAATGATTTAAATGAGCGAAATACATTTGCTTTAACAACACCTCTTTATTATGTCAACGATATCCCTCACATCGGCAGTGCTTACACGACGATCGTAGCGGATGTTATGGCGCGATGGCAGCGGTTACAGGGCAATTCTGTCCTCCTGATTACAGGAACCGACGAACACGGACAGAAAATCGAACGAACCGCGGCAGCCAAAGGACTCAATCCCCAGGAACACTGCGATCGCATCGCCACCAGTTTTGCCAATCTCTGGGCAAAGCTACACATCCAGTATGATCGCTTTAGTCGCACCACCGCCCCCCGTCATCAGGCAATTGTTAACGAATTTTTTGAAAGAGTCTGGGAAAAGGGCGATATCTATCTCGATCGCCAACAGGGTTGGTATTGCGTCGCCTGTGAAGAATTTAAGGAAAAAAGAGAACTGTTAGATAATGGCTGTTGTCCCATTCATACTAATCTGGCCGCCGAATGGCGCGACGAGGAAAACTATTTTTTCCGTCTCTCTAAATATCAGACGCAACTAGAACAACTTTACCAAGAACAACCGGATTTTATTCAACCGGAAAGCCGACGTAATGAGGTTCTCAACTTCGTCAACCAGGGACTACAGGACTTCTCCATCTCTAGGGTTAATGTGGCTTGGGGGTTTCCCATTCCCCACGATGGTAAGCATACCATCTACGTTTGGTTTGATGCCCTTCTTGGCTATGTTACCGCCCTTCTCGACCCCGAAGACGAACCCACCCTAGAAAATGCCTTGGCCAAATGGTGGCCGATCGATCTGCATCTGATCGGTAAAGATATATTAAGATTCCATGCCATTTATTGGCCGGCTATGCTAATGTCGGCGGGTTTACCCTTGCCCAAAAGAGTGTTCGGCCATGGCTTTTTGACCAAAGACGGGCGGAAAATGGGCAAAAGTCTCGGTAATACCCTCGATCCCTTCGATTTGGTTGA
>NZ_JASJFG010000976.1:0-1792 GCF_030065375.1 Microcystis sp. M49636_WE2
AGATAGACATCATCGAGACTAGGACGGGATTGGGCCATGCTGAACACGGGTAATCCCGATTCGGCTAGGGTTTGTTCAATTTTGCTTAAAGGATTGCTATTGGCCGTCACGATAAGATTAAGGGAGTTACCCTGGGCGGTATTAACTATCACTTCCTCGACAAAAGGCAGACGGGATAATAATTCTTTCGCTTGGAAAGCTTCTTCCTCTGGGGAAAATTCCCGCACTTTTAAGGTGATGCGATCGCCACCCAGTTGTTCCTTTAGTTGTGAGGGGGTACCGCGAGCGATGACGATACCATTGTCGATAATTGCCAAGTTATCGGCCAAAGCGTCGATTTCTTCGAGATAATGGCTGGTAATTAATACACTGGTTCCGGCCGCCCGCAATTGTCGCAGAAAATCCCAGACAATCAAACGACTTTCGATATCGAGGCCCACAGTCGGTTCATCCAGCACTAAAACTTCCGGCTGATGCAATAATCCCGCCGCTAAATCCAGCCGTTTTTTGATGCCGCCGGAATAGGTCCCCGTTTTTTTGTCGGCGTATTCCTCTAATCCTAAAAGATTTATTAATTCTTTGATGCGCTCTCTTGACTTTTGAGCGGGAATGTGATATAGAGCCGCTTGTAGTTGCAACAGTTCCCGGCCAGTGAGCATTTTATCGAGGGCGACTTCTTGGGCAACGTAACCCAGGCGTTTACGGGCGGATTTGGGGTTATTCAGGGCATCGACACCCCCCACCTCGATTTTGCCGCCATCGGGTTTAGCAAGGGTACAAAGACAGCGAATTGTGGTGGTTTTCCCCGCACCATTGGGACCGAGTAAACCGAAGATTTCTGCCGCTTTCACGGTAAAGGAGATATCTTTAACCGCTGCTGTCTGACCGTAGGATTTTTTTAAGTTTTTGATCGCCACCGCAAGGGTCATAAGCTGATTTTCGCCCACTTGAGCGAGACAATTTTTTTGTTAACTTTCTCGGTCTATTTTAACCCAGATTCCCCACTGCAAAACCTAACACAGCCTTGTTGATCTTTTCCGATCAAGATAAACTTTGACGGGATTTGGCCTCATTCCCAGAGAACCTGCTGCTGTTCCACCGTTGCCTGTTGGCCCGGGCAACTTATTCCGACAGCATTGTTCACGTTAACTTAAATTAACTTTTTTGGCAAAAGTGAATCGGAACAAGGGTTTTTCGCTAAATTGATAATGATTATCATTCTAATTAATGAGAGAAATCATGGTTCTACAGGTCTCTAGGGTAGGATTAGTTTGTGATGCGAATAAAATCCGCAAAAAAAGCCCTACATCTCCATTTATCGCCGTTAGCTTCATTTTATCGCTTTCTTTCGCCCTGGTAACTGTGGCTAAGGCGGAAGAGCCTGCTATTGGTCAGAGTTTGCCCGAATTTTATATCGGGGTGGATAATCAAATCACCTTAACTCGGGGCATCTATGAGGGATTAGCCAATCCTAACTATAACCGGTTAACTCTTCTGGTTGCTCACCGAGAGGGAAACCCTCATTTTCACGGTATCGGCACTTACAGTTATTCCGGCCCGTCTGGTAATCCGGTAGTTAATCCGACTAACACCAATAATCGCATTCCTGAGACTTCTACAGGATTGCCTCCTCTCTCCTTAATTGCAGGACAAGGAATTTTTCAGAATAGTTTTGTTAGTGCTGCCACTGGGGAGGAATATAGCAATCTACTGATGCAATCAGTGGCAACTATTAATAATTCCTCTGACTTGGGAGAACAAGCTCTTTTTAACAGTTCTGGGGGACGGTGGA
>NZ_JASJFG010000895.1:0-5036 GCF_030065375.1 Microcystis sp. M49636_WE2
CAAACAATTGTTTTTAAAGAAAATCTATAAACCCAAAAAGTTTCGAGAAATTACTCCCCAAGATGCGCGTAAATTACAAGGATTCCCCGATAATTTTATCTATCATCCACAGTCAGCTATCGCTAAAAAACAATTCGGAAATTCTGTTCCTATCACTGTAGTGGAAGCAGTGGCTAGAAATTTACTAGAAATAATTCGTCCCGATTATTAGACTGCGGGATACTGACTCATATTAAAATATTTAAAGGCTTAAAAATCAAATCTTCTTTGGGAATGGGTTGATGATCAGCTATCAAACTTTCGAGGTACAATTCCATAGCTTCTGTAATATTGACAATCGTTTCTTCAAAAGTGTCTCCTTGAGAATGACAACCTTTAAGCGCAGGACAAAAAGCGTGATAACCACCGTCTGACTCTTTTTCTAGAATAACGGTGTAGTTATAAATTTGTTTGGTATTATCACTCATAACACTATCAGTTGTGGATTTTAAACTATCCTAGTTACACTTAAGAAATGCTGGATAAAACACAAAAATTTTACCTGTCAACCCCTCCACCCCAATTATGTCAAAATTATTTGACCAATAGTTGACATTCGATACATTGTTTAACAATATTTACAATACTTTGTAATTTTGTTGACAAATATAAATTTTCCCAACAAATCTTATAGGATTGATCTTGAAGCCCTCAGCTTAATTGAAAAATAAAGAACTAAAAGTGGATGTTCTGATATCTGAAAAATTCTCTAGGTGCTGAACGCTAATAGCTAGTAAAAATCTAACTACTTTAAATTGAAAAAATGATCATGTTTAAACGATACGAAGCTGATGAGCAAGTTATATTTCATGGTGATTCTTTGCCGATTTTATCCAGTGAGATTGATTCTAATTCTGTAGATCTAATTTTTCTCGATCCTCCCTATAATATAGGTAAGCACTTTGCCGATTTTTACGACAAATGGGAATCGGAAAATGATTATATAAATTGGGCAAATCAAATTCTTGATCATTGCCTTCGCATCTTGAAACCCCAGGGAACATTATATGTTATGGCCAGCACTCAAGCAATGCCTTACTTTGATCTTTACTTAAGACAAAAAATGACGATTCTTAGTCGTATTATCTGGCATTATGATAGTTCAGGAGTACAAGCAACAAAATACTTTGGTTCGATGTATGAACCAATACTTCACTGTGTGAAAGATAAAAATAATTACACTTTTAATTCAAAGGATATTAAGATAGAAGCAAAAACTGGAGCAAAACGAAAACTAATTGATTATAGAAAAGCGATTCCGAGTCAATACAATACAGAGAAAGTACCAGGCAATGTCTGGTATTTCCCTAGGGTAAGATATCGCATGGATGAATACGAAAATCATCCCTCACAAAAACCTGAATCATTGCTAGAAAGAATTATTTTGGCCAGCACTGACAAGAGTGGAATTGTGCTTGATCCCTTTGCAGGAACTTTTACAGCTGCAGCTGTAGCTAAACGTTTGGGAAGAATTTCTATTAGTATAGAATTACAAGAGGAGTATTTAAAAATTGGTCTTCGACGGATTCTCGGATGGCAAGAATACAAGGGAGAAAAGTTACTCCCTCCTCAAAAAAGCTATAGTAGAAAAAGCGAAAATAAACAAGAATATAACTTTGTACAGGAGAGTCTTTTCGATGTCGATAGTAAAGCATGAATTCACCAATATAATTATTAAAATTATCGATAATTACTTTCCCAATCAGGGAAATAGCATTTTAAATGCTAGTGAGTTATTGCAATATTTGAACATTAAAACTAGAGCCGCTAATCGAGGTTCTAAATCCCGAGCAGGATTGGCTAATCATTATGCCATTTATGTTTTAGTGGAAGACTATATTAATAATGAGTTTCATCTTAAGGATGGATACGACGAGTATCAAGGCGCTCAGTATATGACACTTTTTCGCAGGCAAAGGGAGCTTCCTTTTGGCAATAAATTACAAAATCATGCTCTCAATCATCGATTAAATCAGGAATTTAAAAAGTATTTTCCTACTTTATCTTATCTACCTATAATTAGAGATGTTAAAACCAATAGATACTGGATTAATGAGAATCTAATTAAGGTTTCTCTAGACGGTAATCAAGTTAATATTGCGCCAGTGATTATAGATATAATTGATGCCTATGTGCAAACAAGACAAAAAGCATTTAATCAATTTATCAGCTATTGTCAACAGATGATTGATATTCAACAGCAAGATCCCCAGAGAGCCATTGAATTTATTCGGAGTTTACTCAGACCAAACATTGATGCTAGAGTTTTTGAGATTGTCAGTTATGCAATTCTTAAAGAGTATTATGGGGAACAGAAAATATATTGGGGATGGTCGCCTGATCGCTTAAACTCTGAATACTTACTTTTATATAAAACTGGTCGAACAAATGCCAATGACGGGGGGATAGATTTTGTCATGAAACCCCTAGGTCGATTTTTTCAAGTTACGGAAACGATAGCTGCTGATAAATATTTTTTAGATATTGATAAAGTGCAAAAATATCCCATTACTTTTGTGGTTAAAACTGAGCAGACTTGCGAGGAAATTTTAGAAAAAGTTGCGGAGCAAGCTAAGATAAGATACAAGATCAGGGCAATTGTCGAAAGATATCTAGAATCTGTAGAGGAAGTGATCAATATTCCCGAATTAATCAACCGTTGTGAGCGGGTTTTAGCTCAAGGTAAAGGAGGAGCGGTAATTGCAGAAATGGTTTTACAGAGCCGGATTGAGTTTAACCTAGAATCAGAGCCATAAAGATATCTAACTCCCCACTTAAACTAGAATAGAAAG
This sequence comes from Microcystis sp. M49636_WE2, assembly GCF_030065375.1. NCBI lineage: Bacteria > Bacillati > Cyanobacteriota > Cyanophyceae > Chroococcales > Microcystaceae > Microcystis > Microcystis sp. M49636_WE2. Next base: position 2,832 of record NZ_JASJFG010000895.1, read on the forward strand.
ATAGGAAAGCGATCGAACTTAGAATGACGACCGAAATTGAAAAAGAACTAGAAACCAGCGAAGCTGTCTTGGAAAAACGGCGAAATTTTGCCATTATCTCCCACCCTGACGCGGGAAAGACCACCCTGACCGAAAAACTGTTACTATACGGGGGTGCAATCCATCAAGCGGGTGCAGTCAAAGCAAGACGCGACCAACGCAAGGCCACCTCCGACTGGATGGAAATGGAAAAACAACGGGGAATTTCGATTACTTCCACGGTTTTACAGTTCGATTATCGTGATTTTCAGATTAATCTCCTCGATACTCCCGGCCACCAAGATTTTAGCGAAGATACCTATCGTACCCTAGCCGCTGCCGATAATGCAGTGATGTTAATCGACGCGGCCAAAGGTTTGGAACCCCAAACGAGAAAACTCTTTGAAGTGTGCAAACTGCGGCAGTTGCCTATCTTTACCTTTGTTAACAAAATGGATCGGCCTGGCCGCGAACCGCTGGATTTATTGGACGAAATCGAGCGAGAATTAGGATTACAAACCTATCCCGTCAATTGGCCGATCGGAATTGGCGATCGCTTTCGGGGAGTTTTCGATCGGGCCACCCAGACCATACACCTGTTTGAACGTCGCTCCCACGGCTCTCAGGAGGCGCAGGAAACCGTGATCGAGCTTGGCGACCCCAAAATTGAGGATCATCTCGAAAAAGACCTGTATTACCAGTTAAAAGAGGATATAGAACTACTCTCGGAATTGGGTGCGGAATTGGATTTGCCAGCAGTCCACGCAGGAGAAATGACCCCGATCTTTTTTGGTAGCGCCATGACCAATTTTGGGGTGAAATTATTCCTAGAATCCTTCCTCGACTATGGATTGCCACCCAGAGGACGCAATTCCTCCCTCGGTGTCCTTGATCCCACCTATCCCGATTTCACCGGTTTTGTCTTCAAACTGCAAGCAAACATGGATCCCAAACATCGGGACCGGGTAGCCTTTGTGCGGGTATGTACGGGGAAATTCGAGAAGGATATGGTAGTAAACCACGCTAGAACAGGTAAAACTATCCGTTTATCCCGTCCTCAGAAACTTTTTGCCCAAGATCGAGCAGTTATTGAAGAAGCTTATCCCGGAGATGTGATCGGATTGAATAACCCCGGGGTCTTTGCGATCGGTGATACGATTTATATGGGTAAAAAGCTCGAATACGAAGGGATTCCCTGTTTTTCCCCGGAATTATTCGCCTATCTCAGAAATCCTAACCCTTCCAAGTTCAAACAGTTTCAAAAAGGAGTCTCGGAATTACAGGAAGAAGGGGCCGTACAGATATTATCCTCGATCGATGAATTTAAACGCGACCCGATTTTAGCCGCCGTCGGTCAATTACAGTTTGAAGTGGTGCAATTCCGTCTTTTAAGCGAGTACGGAGTCGAAACTACCCTCGAACCCCTAGCCTATAGTTTAGCCCGTTGGGTCGCCGGGGGTTGGGCCGCTTTAGAAAAAGCAGGTAAACTCTTTAATACTCTAACTGTCAAAGATTACTGGGGTCGTCCCGTCTTATTATTCAAAAATGAGTGGAATTTACAGCAAGTCAAAGAAGATCATCCCTCTTTGCAATTAAACTCGATCGCACCGGTAGGATCGGGAGTAGAACCGCAATCCTAACCATTAATCCCCCAAGACAATTGCCGAACTGGTCAGGACAAGATAGCGACCCCCAGACAACTACTCTAAAGTAGAAGTGGTCAGAAAGTCTCGATCTTTCCTAACACTTCGGATGTCTCAAAGCACTATCGTTGACGATTCCCTCACCATTAGAAAAATTCCTGCTGTCAATTCCCGAATTAATCCCTGTTTAATTCGCTTTTGTTATTTTCTGGGAAATTATCTAGTTTTACCAGCTTTTTTCAGCAAAATAACGGTTACGGGCCAGGAAAATATTCCCCTAACGGGAGGTGTCATCTTGGCACCTACCCATCGTTCCCGTTGGGATGCGCTGATTTTACCCTACGCAGTGGGACGTTTAGTTACTAGACGCGATTTGCGCTTTATGGTTTCCGCTAACGAGATGAAAGGGGTGCAAGGTTGGTTTATCCGACGTTTGGGGGGTTTTCCCGTCAACACCGATCACCCCGGTATGGGTAGTCTGGTCCATAGCGTCGAACTTTTGGCCGCGGGGGAAATGGTGGCGATTTTTCCGGAAGGGGGTATC
>NZ_JASJFG010000950.1:0-1608 GCF_030065375.1 Microcystis sp. M49636_WE2
ATAATTCATAATTCATAATTCATAATTCATAATTCATAATTCATAATTCATAATTCATAATTCATAATTCATAATTCATAATTCATAATTCATAATTCATAATTCATAATTCATAATTTAACCTTTGACTCACCCCAGCAATGGCAGCCAAGAGAAGCCAAACAATAGTATTAATCTTGACATCGGAGAGGGTAACATCGACGAGATTAAATAAAACACAAGCACCAAAAGCTACCAGATAGGTAAAGATAATTAACTCACCCCCGGCTTTTTGTTGCCGTAGAAAGATAAATAAACGCACCCCTTGGGCATAAATCCAACCCACCCAAACAGACAATAAAATTAAGCCGATAATTCCCGTTTCTGCCATTAACATCAAATATAAATTATGGGGATGACCTAACCATAATCCCTGACTTTTTTCGTAGAGAGGTGTAAAACTGCGTAATCCCCAACCGAATAGGGGTCTTTCTTGGGTCATTTCTAGAGTAAAACGCCATTGAGTTGCTCTGAGCGTAGCTAGAGGACGATTGGGGAACATTTCATCGGATAATCGCGCCCAAATCGCCCTAGGAACCAAGAAACGGAAACTATCCCTGAAAGGATTGGGTCCCCAAGAAGCAAGAGAAATCACCCCTCCCAAGAGGACAAAACCGGCGACTAAGGCATTCCAACCTAGATAAAGGGCGAAAATTAGGCAACCTAAAAAGGCTAAGGCCCAAGCATTGCGAGAATTGCTTAAAAATAGCCCTACACTATCGATAAATATGGTTAAAGTTAAAAACCCGATTTTGAGATTTAAAAGGTTATTTCTTTGTCTGTGCCACTGCCGCCAAGTTAGAATTAATAGACCGATCGCTAAAATCAGAGTTATCAGTAAATAAGCCCCCAAAAGATTAGCATACATAAAAACCGAAGACATTCGCCCGCTCGGTTCACCCCCCACCCCGTAGGGCCAGGTAAAAATCCCTTTTAATGCTTCCGGTTTTTGCCAACCGAGAAAAATTTGTCCCCATCCCATCACCACTACCCAAACTGAGGGGATAACCATCACCCAAGCTAGTTGACGCAATTGAGAGGGTTTTTTAATTAATTGCCGAATATTGCTAAAAAAGAAGAAAAAAGGCAGGAAATTTCCTAAACCAATCCAAGCATCCCCCGGAGTTGGGGAAAGACTGGCACTAATCATTAACCAAAGTGTGACGATACCGAGACCTTGATTGAGACGCGACTGGATAATTGCCCGAAAATTGCCGGTAAAAACCCTAATTAACACGATAATAATGCCGATACCCGCCAACTCTGGCAGTATCATGGCGATAAAAACTGAAAAAAGTATTAAATTCCACTCCCACCCTTGACAAAAAATCTTTTTCATCGAAAATTTGGGTCTGAAACCCCGTCGTTCTACGACGGCTTTACCGTCAAATATTAGCACATTTACACGATATATGCTAAAATGTGAGACATGGAAAAAGCCTATTCTTACCGATTTTACCCCACACCAAAACAAGAGTCGCTATTGCGGCGCACATTGGGCTGTGTAAGATTGGTTTACAATAAAGCTCTCCACGAACGAACACAAGCATGGTACGAAAAGCAAGAAAG
>NZ_JASJFG010000067.1:0-3324 GCF_030065375.1 Microcystis sp. M49636_WE2
AAAAGAGGTAGAAGAAGCGGCTTTATCCCTCGGTGCTTCCTCTTGGCAAATCTTCTGGCGAGTTATTTTTCCCACAATACTACCCGCTATTTTAACAGGAGTTGCCCTCGGTTTTGCCAGAGCGATCGGTGAATATGGTTCTGTAGTTATTATCTCCTCTAATATCCCCTTTAAGGATTTAATTGCCCCAGTTTTAATCTTTCAAAGACTAGAGGAATATGATTACACAGGGGCGACAGTAATCGGCATGGTTTTATTACTGGTTTCTTTGTTCATGTTAGTAGTAATTAATTTCCTGCAGCAATGGGGGCAAAAATACAGGGTTAAGTAAAGGGTAAAAAACATTAGAGTATAACCGGAGACAGATCAAAATGCTGAGTCTAAAAAAATCAACCAAACCGAAAGAGCGGGATTACAAACCCCTACTAATTATCATCGCTCTTGTCTATCTGGCACTATTATTATTTATTCCCGCAGCGGCAGTATTTTACTATGCTTTTCGCAATGGATTCCAAGCTTTTTTAGAAGCGGCGGGAACTTCTGACTTTATCGAAGCGGTAAGATTAACAGTAATTATTGCCCTAATTACTGTACCTTTAAACACAATTTTTGGACTTTGTGCCGCTTGGGTAATTGCTCGCAATCAATTTCGTGGTAAAACTTTATTAATTAGTTTAATTGACTTACCTTTTGCCGTTTCTCCCGTGGTAGCGGGTTTAATGATTGTACTGCTCTATGGGCGCAATGGTTGGTTAGGTTCTTTTTTAGAACTTTTCAGTATAAAAATACTTTTTGCTTTACCCGGAATGGTATTAGCAACTATATTTGTTACTATGCCTTTTGTCGCTAGAGAAGTTATCCCAGTCTTAGAAGAAATTGGCTTAGAACAAGAGGAAGCGGGGCGCACTTTAGGGGCAAATGATTGGCAGATTTTCTGGCGCGTAACTTTACCCAATATTCGTTGGGGGTTGATGTACGGAGTGCTGTTAACTAATGCCCGGGCGATGGGGGAATTTGGGGCGGTTTCTGTGGTTTCTGGCAGTATTTTAGGTAGAACTGCCACCCTGCCAATTTTCGTAGAACAGGCTTATAAAAATTATCTCACTCCTGCTGCTTTTAGTGCGGCGGCTATTCTCGCCTTACTAGCGGGAGTTACTTTAATTATCAAAGAAATTCTCGAACGTAAAACCGCCCACAAAATTCATACTACTTAACTACAATTAACCTAAAAATATGAGCGGGCGTTGGGTTTCATGCTTCAACCCAACCTACGTTCTACAAAAAACCTAAAAATTATGAGTATTACTATCCACCAAGTTTATAAACGTTTCGGCAATTTTCAAGCCTTAGATAATATCAGTTTAACCATTCCTGAAGGCAAATTAGTCGCCCTCCTCGGACCATCGGGATCGGGAAAATCCACCTTATTACGTTCAATTGCGGGATTAGAAAGTCCCGATAGTGGCGCGATTATCATTAACGGACAAGATACCACCCATCTGGATCCTAGACGGAGAAATATCGGCTTTGTTTTCCAACATTATGCCCTATTTAAACATTTAACTGTTCGTCAAAATATTGCTTTTGGCCTAGAAATTCGCCAGCAAAAATCGCCAGTAATTAAGAAAAAAGTTGAGGAACTATTAGAATTAATTCAATTACAAGGATTAGGCGATCGCTATCCCGCCCAATTATCGGGAGGACAACGGCAAAGAGTAGCTTTAGCCCGCGCTTTAGCCATTCAACCGAATGTATTATTATTGGATGAACCCTTTGGAGCTTTAGATGCAAAAGTTAGAAAAGAATTAAGGGTATGGCTGAGAAATTTACACGAAGAAGTTCACGTTACCAGTGTTTTTGTTACCCACGATCAAGAGGAAGCAATGGAAGTGGCCGATACGATTGTTGTGATGAATCATGGTAAAATTGAACAGGTGGGTTCTCCCGCCGAAATTTACGATCATCCAGCCACACCTTTTGTGATGCAGTTTATTGGGGAAGTGAATATCTTACCCAGTTTAGCAGGATTAGGAAATGGACATCATCCGGGGGATAATTCCACCGTTTTTATCCGTCCCCACGACCTCGAAATTATGCCCAATCAAGATGGGTTGAATAGTTGGGCAGTGGTAAAAAGAGTTATTCATTTAGGCTGGGAAATACAGGTAGAATTAATGTTAGCTGATGGGGAAATGGTGGTAGCTTACCTCAATCGTGAGGAATACAAGCAATTACAGTTACAACCAGAACAAACGGTACATTTAAAACCGAGAAAAGCGACCCTACTCACTGATTTTGACAATAAAAGTGAGAAAGTTATCGATTATTCAATTTAAAAACTTTAGTTGTGTTACAGCTTTTCTGATCAAGATGAAGTTTAACCAGATGTTCATCGACTAGGGAAGACAATCTCTCGGCTGGCTGTAATTCTGGCGAAAGCGGTTGTCAAGGATTGAGATGGCCCTGTGTTTGTTGTGGGAAAAGGGTTTTATCAATTATGCAGGGCTGATTTGTAAGTAGCCGGTTGCGGGTTCAAATCCCATTTAACAACTTTTGATTCAAGGGCTAATTTAGTAGTGTGATTGCTCTAAAATAAGGTCATCGCCCAATCAGTATATAGCAATGACCTTAATCGCTGTCATCGATTACGACATGGGAAATCTGCACTCTGCCTGTAAAGGACTGGAAACCGTGGGTGCAGTGCCGAAAATTACCGATTCTCCCCTAGATCTCGAAAAAGCTGACGCTATTGTCTTACCCGGAGTCGGTTCTTTTGATCCTGCCGTCCGGCAAATTCGCGCTCGTCATCTCGAAAAACCGATCAAAGCGGCGATCGCTAATGGTAAACCCTTTCTCGGTATCTGTCTCGGTTTACAAATTCTCTTTGACTCATCAGAGGAAGGTCAAGAGGCGGGTTTAGGGATTATTCCGGGGACAGTGCGCCGTTTTCGCTCGGAACCTGGCATTACTATTCCCCACATGGGTTGGAATCAGTTAGACTTCACCCAGCCGGATCATGCTCTTTGGCAGGGATTACCCCCGCATCCTCACGTCTATTTTGTCCATTCCTATTATGTTGATCCCCTTGATAGTCATCTGACTGCCGCCACCGTCAGCCACGGCAGTCAAACGGTGACAGCAGCGATCGCTCGTGATCGTTTGGTGGCGGTGCAGTTTCACCCGGAAAAATCCTCGACTAATGGCTTAAAAATTCTGGCTAACTTTGTTGAACAGGTGCAAAAATTAGCTTTAGTCTCCTAAATAAGCCTTTAAAACCCGCTCGTTTTTTTGGATTTCGCTGGGAATGCCATCGGCTAAATTTGT
>NZ_JASJFG010000592.1:0-2547 GCF_030065375.1 Microcystis sp. M49636_WE2
AGCCGCTCTCTGCACTTCTTCTTAGGTGCATGGCCGGTAATCGGTATCTGGTTTACGGCGATGGGTGTTAGCACCATGGCGTTCAACCTCAACGGTTTCAACTTCAACCAGTCGATTCTCGATTCTCAAGGTCGTGTAATCGGTACTTGGGCCGATGTGCTGAACCGCGCTGGTATCGGTATGGAAGTAATGCACGAGCGCAACGCTCACAACTTCCCCTTAGACTTAGCTAGTGGTGAACAGGCTCCCGTAGCTCTGACCGCTCCCGCTATCAATGGTTAATTCCTAGTCTGAACGAAAAGGCACTCCTGCGAGGGGGTGCTTTTTTGTTGTTAGAATTATGATATAGCTCAATGTTAAATGGAGTTAATCTTATGATATCCCCTCAAATTATTGAACTGGAACAAAAATTACGAGACTGTTCTCTTGAAGATAAAAAATGGTTATTGGAGCAGTTACATCAACAATTAGGATTGAATAATCAAAAAACAACTAAACAACGATTAATGGATAGTTGGAATGAAGCTTATAGTGATGGATTGGACGAATCAGAAACTTTGATGTTAGAGGGAATACGCCATCATCAATGCCAATTATCTGAGTAAATATGACGATTTTTCAAGGTGATATTTATTGGATTGATTTAGGAGAACCACAAGGTTCTGAACCTGCTTATCTTCGTCCTTGTGTTGTGGTGCAAAATGATGCTCTAAATCAGTCACAAATTGGGACGGTTATTGTGTGTCCATTAACAACCAATTTGAGACGAGCAAAAGCTATTGGTAATGTTTTATTGAATGAGGGTGAAGGGAATTTACCTGAATCCAGTGTTGTTAATGTTTCACAGATTTTCACGGTTGATAAACGTCTTTTAACGGATTCTATCGGAAGACTTTCTCAGGAAAAAATCAAATTAATTATTCAGGGAATTAAGTTGGTTATTGAACCTCAAGAACTCGAATAATAGGGGTTATAAAAGGATTTAAAGAATCCATTTTCCCTTAGACTTGGCTAGTGGTGAACAGGCTCCTGTAGCTCTGACCGCTCCTGCTATCAATGGTTAAGTTCTAATCAAATAATTACGACAAAAAAGGTCGGGGTGAGCTAATGTTCGCCCCGACCTTTTTTAATTGAAATTCTCGACAAATCACCTGAACATCCACCCAACTTACAAGATCGGCGATCGCAATAATTGATCAAAATGATCGCCTCTATATGTAGATTCAACAAGAACGCAGGATTAGGCAATGCTTATTTAGTCCAAGTTGTGCCATTTGACCATTGAATACAACTCGGGCTGACTAAGATGGCATTGAAAGTCGCGTCATCGGGAAATCTGACACTAGCGTTAGCGGGAGCCGTGACTCTTCCTGCCGCTGTGGGTCGCCGATAAGCCGACATATCAACCTTCAGGCGATTGCCTGACTGTGTGACAACAAGACCTGGGCTGCCCTCATACTGCCAAGTGCCGGCAAAACTGAGGGCTTGCCAAACGGTGCTATTGTTCCAATTAATCTGACCCCGACCATTCAAAGTACCAACAAAGGTACCATCATCAGGAAAGGTGACTTGAATTTGAGTTGGACTAAGTATGCGGCCCGTTGCCGTGGGTCGCCCATAAGCCGACATATCAACCGTCAGGAGATCGCCCGACTGCGTGATGATTGGGCCGGGGTTACCCCTGAAATACCATTGCCCATTTACGGGCGAACATATTGTACTAGCTGAAACTTGTGCAATTTGAGCGATGGGCAAAGTTGCCACCAACAGGGACATACCACCTAATAGGATAGTCTTGACAGAACGTAGATTCATAATTTTTTCCTGAAATTGGGAAGTCGTGTTTACTTGCTACTTTCAGAATATTCGGGGTCTAAGGGTGATGTCAGTCCCAAAATGAGTGGAAATTGACGATTTCAATGGTTTCTACTTTCAGGAATAAAGTGGAACAACATGGAAATTTAGGATCATTTGTCTCTGATGAGCTATATTTATACACTCCCTTTCAGCGACGGCAGTGTCAATTACGCTCTCTAGTTTACCGAAAATTTGGGTTTAAAGCCTCCCCCTTCTAGGGGGACTTGGTGATACAATATTAGATTCTTCAGGTTGCAATGCCGTCGCACATCGTGAAAATTCTGCTGAAACAGTGCAGCACTTTTGATGGAAAAATAGATAGACAAGAGCCACCGAAAACTCTTTAAACAAGGCAGTAAGTCTTCAAAAAGACTGAATGAATCGAAGAAAAACTTTTGTCGTAAAACAGATAGGGTAGGGCAGATCCGAATTTTCCTTGAAATAGGAAAACGCTTGGAGAGTGAACCACAAAAAGGGAAACTATAGCAAACCTAAATGAGTTGTGAAAAGGCATCAAATCTTTTCAAGTTAGGAAATTTGAAAAGATTGTATTTGGCAAAAAATTCAAATAAAAAATTAATAATTTTAAAGTTTTTGCCGAAACGATAAAACCTCCTGAGCAAATTTTTTAATTGAAACCAAATTGCTTCAACTGGATTTTCTTCTGGCGCATAAGGGGCAAAAAGTTCA
>NZ_JASJFG010000977.1:0-1406 GCF_030065375.1 Microcystis sp. M49636_WE2
ACGGAAAAACCCCAGTCAATGGTCAATACTGGGGTCCTTTTGCCGAGCGGGGAGAAGCGATCGCCCGTCGGGTGGGTTTAATTCGAGCGGGCAAATGTCAACCTATTGTTTAGCGGTATTGGTGGGCGTTTTTTTGCCTTCCGCGATTTCTTTTTCTAGGATTTCAAAACCCTTCTTGAATTGAGGATCCTGGAAGGTTCCCACCTGATCCCGTTCCTGTTGAAGATTTTTGCGATCTTCCTCGCTCAGTTCCGACTCCACATCCGGATGAATACCATCTTTATTGATGTCCCGTCCGTCGGGGGTGAGATACTTGGCAATTGTCACCGCTAATCCGGAACCGTCACTAAGACTGCGTACCGATTGCACTAATCCCTTACCAAAGGTTTTCGTACCGACAATAACCGCCCGATCATGATCCTGTAAAGCTCCGGAGAGAATTTCACTGGCACTGGCGGAACCACCATCGACGAGGACAACTAGCGGTTTATTAGTCAAAGCTTGATTGTTAGCCCGTTGACGTTCCGTCACCCCTTTGCGATCGACCGTAGAGACAATTAAACCATCGGGTATCCACATCCGAGCGATTTCGATGCTGGCGTAAAGTAAACCGCCGGGGTTAGAACGCAGATCGAGAATATAACCCTTCACCTCTTCAGATTCCAATTCGCGAATCGCTTGACTCATATCGCCACTAGCTTGGGCGCTAAATTGATTGAGACGGATATAACCAATTTTACCGATCGGGGTGTTTTCCGTGCGGGCCCGCACTGGGTGAATTTCAATTTTGGCCCGGGTAAGAGTCAATTCTTTCTTCTCCTCACCCCGTTGAATCGTGATCTTAACGCTTGTCCCCACTTTGCCGCGGATCATGCTCACCGCTTGCTCCAATTCCATGCCTTCGGTAGATTTACCATCGATAGCGATAATCACATCTTTAGGCAGCACACCAGCTTTAGAAGCGGGAGTATCTTCAATGGGTGAAACCACGACTAACTGCTTGGTTTTCTCATCTTTGGTCAGTTGAATCCCTACCCCAGTCAATTCTCCCGATGTATCGATCTTCATATTGTTAAACTCTTTGGGATCCATAAAACGGGTATAGGGATCATTGAGAGTTTTCAACATCTCACGGATAGCGGTGTATGCTTCCTCTTGATTTTTGTAGGAACGATTTAAATACTGATTGCGGATGGCGTTCCAATCCGATTGATTAAAAGTGCCATCTAAATAAGTGCGGTTGATGATCTGCCAAACCTCATCAACGGTTTCCTTGGGACTTTCCTGAAAAAAAGCTTGACTTTGGGAGAGACGGAATCCCGCCCCCGTGACGGCGACGGTAGACAGGACCACTGCTGTAGCACCGAGAACAAGTCCGCGTTTGTTGATAACCATAGGTAATTTTC
>NZ_JASJFG010000239.1:0-5373 GCF_030065375.1 Microcystis sp. M49636_WE2
GAACCTGAACCGGTTTTCAGGCGATTAGAGGCTTTACAGGTGGATTTAGTCGCTATTTTTAATACCCATCACCACGGCGACCATGTGGGGGCTAATCAGGCTTTAATTAATCGTTATCCCCATCTTTGTGTTTATGGGGGAAAGGAGGATCGCGGTCGCATTCCGGGCCAGCAGCTGTTTTTAGAGGAGGGGGATCGGGTGGAATTTGCCGGTCGCTGGGCCGAGGTTTTCTTTGTCCCCGGCCACACTCGCGGCCATATTGCCTATTATTTTCCCCCGGTTAACCCCGGAGATTACGGTGAGTTATTCTGTGGTGATACCCTGTTTTCTGGGGGTTGTGGTCGTTTATTTGAGGGAACACCGGGCCAAATGGTGGCTTCTTTAACTAAATTGCGATCGCTGCCTGACCAGACTAGGGTTTGGTGCGCTCACGAATATACGTTAAATAATTTAAAGTTTGCCTTGACAGTTGACCCTAATAATGCTGCTTTGCAACAGCGTTATCGGGAAGTGGAAAAACATCGCGCTGAAGATATTCCCACGATTCCGGCAATTTTGGGGACGGAAAAGCTGACTAATCCTTTTTTGCGTTGGGATAGTCCCGCTTTGGCCATGACCATGGATAGCAGCGAACCAGTACAAGTGTTTGCGCGGCTGCGGGGGAAAAAGGATAATTTTTAAGCAGTGGCTGAGTAGGTAGGTGTTAAAAACTCTCAAATCCCCCCTTATTAAGGGGGGTAGGGGGGATATCCCCTTATTAAGGGGGGTAGGGTGTGGGGTGTGGGGTGTGGGGTGTAGGGTTGATTCATGAATCAACCCTACTAGGGGGTAGGGGGAATCAAAGGCAAAATCTATCCCTACAAGCTCAACGGTTGCGGCTCTAACTTCAAATCGGCAAGACTGACATCACCGTGACCATTTACCGCCACCTCTAGGGGCAAATTGCCGTGATAAGCTTGGATTAACAGGGTTTTTAAGTCCTCAATCAGGGGATAACGGGGATTGGCTCCGGTACACTGATCATCGAAAGCTTGTTCGGCTAAATGGTCTAATTTGGCCATAAATTCGGCTTCAGTTTCGGGAATTACCTCTTTAATACTGGCCGGAATACCGATTTCCCGTTTTAAACATTCGATCGCTAATACCAATCTTTCCACACTTTCGGTCTCGCTTTCTCCTCCCAATCCCAAGGAATGAGCGATCCTGGCATAGCGCCACTTCACGTTAGGATATTTGTACTGAGAGAAAGTGGCCTGTTTAAAGGGGGCATCGGTGGCATTATAGAGGATGACGTGGGAAATCATCAAGGCATTGGCTAGACCGTGGGGAATGTGGAAAATTGCCCCTAATTGGTGGGCCATGGAGTGACAGATGCCTAAAAAGCCATTAGCGAAGGCCATTCCTGCCATTGTCGCCGCATAATGGACTTTTTCCCGCGCTTTCGGGTCTTTAGCTCCGTTATGATAGGAACTGGGCAAGTATTTAAACAGCAGTCGGATGGCATCTTGAGCAAGAGCATTAGTATATTCTGAGGCTAAAACCGAGACGTAGGCCTCAAGAGCGTGAGTTAAAGCGTCAATTCCGCCGTAGGCTGTCAATTTTTTCGGCATATTCAGCACTAATTCCGGATCGACGATGGCCATGCTGGGAGTTAGAGCATAATCTGCCAAAGGATACTTAATATTATTACGGCGATCGGTCACGACGGCGAAGGGAGTCACTTCCGATCCTGTTCCCGAAGTGGTGGGAATACACACCATCAGAGCTTTTTCGCCTAAAGGGGGCAATTCATAGACTCGTTTGCGGATATCCATAAAACGCATGGCCAAGCTCTCGAATTCTATCTCTGGATGCTCGTAGAGTAGCCACATGATTTTAGCCGCATCCATGGGGGAACCACCACCGATAGCGATAATTACATCGGGATTGAAGGTATTAATTACATTTAACCCCCGTTCGACGGTTTCTAGGGAAGGATCGGGTTCCACATCATAAAAGATATTAATCGTGATGCCGATTTCTTCTAAAACTTCCTCTAAAGCTGCGGTAACTCCTAGGTCAAAAAGAGGTTTATCGGTGACAATAAAGGCCCGTTTTTTGCCGGCTAATTCCCGAATAGCGACGGGTAATGCTCCGTATTTAAAATATACTTTTGGTGGTACTCGGAACCAAAGCATATTTTCCCGGCGCTCGGCTACGGTTTTAATATTTAATAGGTGGGTAGGTTCGACGTTTTCGCTGATGGAATTACCGCCCCAAGTGCCACAACCGAGGGTTAAACTAGGATCGAGACGGAAGTTATAGATATCACCAATCGCACCCTGGGAGGAAGGGGTATTAATTAATACCCGGGCCGTTTGTACGTTGTCTTGAAAGTGCTTAATATGTTCCCGATTGGAGGGTGCGGTATAAAGCACGGCCGTATGACCTCGACCGGCAAATAAGACCAGTTTTTCGGCTTTTTTGACCCCATCTTCAAAGTCTTTGGCCCGGTACATGGCTAAAATTGGCGAGAGTTTTTCGTAGGAAAATGGTTCCTCTAAGCCAATATTTTCCACTTCTCCGATTAGTAAGCGGGTATCTTCGGGAACGGAAATTCCGGCCATGGTGGCTAATTTTTCTACCGGTTGTCCGACGATATCGGGGTTGATATGACCATCTTTTAGGAGAATCCCGACGACTTTTTCCCTTTCTTCGGGGGAAAGAAGATAGGCCCCGCGAGCAATAAATTCCTGTCGAACTTCTTCATAGATGCTATCGACAACGATTACCGATTGTTCGGAGGCGCAAATCATGCCGTTATCAAAGGTTTTACTGAGAATAATCGAGGAAACGGCCATTTTTATGTGAGCAGTTTCGTCCACTAAAGCGGGGGTATTGCCGGCACCGACTCCTAGGGAAGGTCTTCCGGAAGAATAGGCCGCTTTTACCATACCGGGGCCGCCGGTAGCAAGGATTAAATTAATGCTGGGATGTTGCATTAATGCTTGGGAAAGTTCCACCGATGGCTGATCTATCCAACCAATAATACCGGCCGGTGCGCCCGCTTTGACGGCCGCTTCTAAGACTATTTTGGCCGCTGCGATGGTGCAGTCTTTGGCTCGCGGATGGGGGGAAAAAATGATGCCGTTGCGGGTTTTCAGGGCAATTAGGGCTTTAAAAATGGCTGTGGAGGTGGGATTTGTGGTGGGTACGATCCCCGCTAAAATGCCCACTGGTTCGGCGATTTTTTGCAATCCAAAGGATTTATCTTCTTCGATAATGCCGCAGGTTTTGCTGTGTTTATATTTGTTGTAGATGATTTCTGAGGCAAAATGGTTTTTAATCACTTTATCTTCTATTACTCCCATCCCTGTCTCTTGTACTGCCATTTTAGCCAAAGGAATGCGCGCGTTGTTGGCTGCTAATGCGGCTTTTTTGAAGATAAGATCTACTTGTTCTTGGTTATAGTTGGCAAATTGTTGTTGAGCTTTTTTTACCTGTTGTATCAGTTCTTCTAGCTCTTGTCTATTGGTAACTATCATAACAATTTTGTCGAAAAAATTAGGCATTTTATTCTATTATAGCGTTTTTCGCCAAGGTACTCGCTCAATCTTGGGATTTTCTTTATAGTTTCCTAAGCATTGGTATTATAGAATACTAATAATTCTAGGTAATAGGTATGGGGAAGTGGGGAGATGGGTTTTAAAGTTCGATTGGGAGTTCATCATACTATTAAAAACAGAATTTATCATCAGAACTAATGTATCAAATTTAAGTCCCCCTTTTTAAGGGGGATTTAGGGGGATCAAATTTTTTAAGGGGGATTTAGGGGGATCAAATTTTTTTTAGTCCTTTGGGATGCTTTTGGGTGCGTTGGGATGCTATTTTATTTCCCCCTCTATTATCCCGATTTCTTCCTCACTTAATCCATACAATTCATACACTATTTTGTCAATCTCTTTTTCTAACTCGCTGGTGTCAGCTTTGGGATTAGATTTTTTAGCCGTGAGAATTTGATCGACTTTAATTTCAATTTTTTTTACTAAGGTTTCAGGATGTGTTTCAATCGGTACTTCTTCTAAAATTGTTGGCTTTATTTGAGCTAAAGTACGATTAACTTCCATTGACAATAATCGATAAAAATAAGTAATGATTTTTGAGTTTAAAACTCCTAATAAAAATTTATTGGATAATCTTCCGCTACTGGACATTAAGTATAGTCCATCCGTTGGAAATATTTGATTGTTATCCAAAGCAACAATAATTTTATCTCCAGTAATCACACCAATAATTTTTTCTGGTTTTAGAAAAATTTCTTGGTTTCTGGGACGGTGCAAAGACCAAAAAGGATGTTTATTTTCTTTAACTTCTACACAAGTTATTCGCTCTTTAAAAGATTTTAAATACTCAATTATTTGCGGTATTAATTGAGGATCATCCGTTTTTTTAGTATAGATAATCTTTTTATCAATATCTGAGATCAAGTATTTATTTAAATCCCTCCCACCAGTAATAGTAGGAAAAATAAAATTTTGCTCCAGATGGAATTTATCGATATTTTTTTTATCAACAATAAAAGCTTCTTTTAAATCAGGACTGACTCCTCTTTGAATTCCATCTTGATCTATTAAGTCTCTAAGTTTAATTTTATTATATCTATTGATAATTTTGTATCCAATTAGGTTTTTAGTAGTAATGACTTGATTAGGAATTGTTTTAAAAAAAGATGTCTCTATTGGTATTAATAAATTGTGACTGAGACTATTAACACTATCATCAGAAGATTTTTGATATTCTCCCACCCAAGATATATTAGTAAATTTCGATGTCAGAAGTATAATACAACATGGTCTAGCAACATCTTCAAAAATTCTATCTCCCAGATTAAAAGCTATCTCTAATTGATGGGTTTTAAAAATTTTCTCTCGTAATTTTTCATTATCAACTTGATAGAGAATAACATCGGGGATAATTTGACAGATAAGACCATATTGCGATTTAATGGAGAATGTCAAATTAACAAAAAACATGAAAGAATCTATCATTCTCACGATAATATCGGAATTTTTCTCTTTTATTTTGGTTAGATGTTTATTATCTATTTTTGCTCCCCAAGGAGGATTGCCAATTACCACATCAAAACCGATAAAATTCCCCTTATCATCTAGGACTTCGGGGAACTCGAAGCGCCATTCAAAAGCATTATGATAAATCTTACCGCTTTCAATCTCCTCTAGTTGCGGACGTAACTTATCAATCTCATTCCTTAACTGACTAATCTTCCTTTCCCGCGCTTTCTTTTCCTTGGGTGACTCCTCAAATAACAAAATTTGATTCTCTAGACTATATAAATCCGTTTCCAAACCCCGCAAGCGCTTTTTCAGAGGATTA
>NZ_JASJFG010000260.1:0-4859 GCF_030065375.1 Microcystis sp. M49636_WE2
AGGATAATGGTGATTCCAGTCTTGACCTCGGTATTTACCCCCGATATCTCCGGTCTTCATCTCCAAGGGGAGAGAATCCCTTTCGTACTTAACTCCTCGATAGGCTAACGTCATATCACCGACTCCCTGCAATGCTTTAAAGTGACTTTAATCTCTCTTGTCGTCTCTATTTAGGGACAACAAGTTAGAAGATTTTATTTCTTATTCTGTATCTATTTTTACATTTTGCTAGGGAAATTGAAAAAACTTTATAAAAATTTAATATTTTTTAGCTGGCTATAGTATCCTTTTCCGGCTGGATGGGGTCGTCCGCCAAAAGAGCCTCTAGGGGTTTGAGGATTAATTTTGGTTGCTCGTCCTCATCGATGAGACGAATTTGAATTTGCGGGCCAGAGGTGGCTAAACGAACCACCATCCCATCGACGACGGCGGTTTTCTCGATCGGTTTGCCATTGAGAAACGTCCCATTTGTCCCTAAATTTTCCAATTCCCAATCACCCTGATCATTATGGCGGATTTCTAGGTGCCGCCTCGAAACCACAGCACTATAGAGAACCACATGATTATCCAGCGCCCTGCCGATGAGAATGGTTGACTGATCATTGTCAAATTGCCAATGTTGTAGGGGCGTGGCCTGATTGGGGTGCAAAAGAGTTAAAGTGATCACGGTGACTGTTGTCGGCACGATAGAGGCTGTGAACAGGGTGAATTCTATCATAAATGTCAGGTGAAGACCGTTCGGCTGATCTCACGGCCGAAGCCCTCAGTTTTACCGAAGCTGAAACTGTTCGACTGAGCGTTCGTCTGAGATCAGGCCGAAGTCTCACGGCCGAAGCCTTGATAATCAAAGATATAGGGTTCTAGTGTGATTCGTTCTTATCAGAAGTCTAACAGACGTGGATAGGGCAAGATAAGCGATTAAGTCGTTAGACTTAACTAAACGGAGTGCCACACTCTTGACAAAATCTTTTCGTTGCCTACTTACTCTTAAATGTTTCCGAGCATATCGCTTTCTAGCTTTGTGATAATTACGAGATTGTTTTTTACCCTTCCGGTATTTCTTCGACTTTTTCTTGTTTAATCGGTTTAGTTGTTTTTCAGCTTTTCTGTAATATTTCGGACAATCAACTTGATTGCCTTCGCTATCTACTAAGAAAAACTTTAATCCGACATCAATCCCAGATGCTACTCAGTACTATAGTTCAGAGAAAATTAGTTGTCCTCGTTGCTCAACAAAGCACCTCGAAACAAGGGAAGGTAACCTATCACCATCAAGCTATTTTGCCTGTCATTGTCTCTCCTGACCAAGAATCGGTCATTTCCTTGCCGCCAGAATTTATCTCAAATGTCGGGGTGAAGACCCGAAGTGCTTAGTGCGACGGGATGAAACCCCCACCAATAGGCCAATTCAAGT
The DNA here is from genome assembly GCF_030065375.1 of Microcystis sp. M49636_WE2. NCBI lineage: Bacteria > Bacillati > Cyanobacteriota > Cyanophyceae > Chroococcales > Microcystaceae > Microcystis > Microcystis sp. M49636_WE2. The sequence continues at coordinate 1,415 of NZ_JASJFG010000260.1, forward strand.
CTGATACTAAATCCGGTTATTAAAGACTGATTATTTATTCCCCCTTTTGCCTTTTGCCTCTTGCATGAGTGCCTCTCCTGATATATAGCCTATACTCAACGGATTTAGTATCATAACCGATCGCACTCCCGTCCGTCGCTGTGCCTAGATGTTTTTAGCTTATAATCATTCAAATCTATCGCTGCAGCGGTAGGACTTGCATGAGGGAACACACCCTACAGCTACAGCTACTACAGGTTAGTTAGAGGAGTAAGGAGGCATGGCTTTGGGCTGCGCAAGATATGGCGCAGGCAGCGGAGTACTTCCGTCAGAAAGTGTTAAGTTTCCACCCGCAGCATCGTACCAGCCTAACATCTTATTTGAAAGAATACTTTTTCCTGATATTTTTTTGTCAGTCGAAAAAGGATGGCCGGGGGTGTACAGGCTTTTCAAGCCGTCAAATAATATTCCAGGCAAGGGATGAATCGCTAGTGGAGAGAGATAGTATTGATATCTCTGGTTAAAGTATGAAAGGAGCTGCTCTTTCTCTTTATGATCGAGTATACAAGCATAGACAATAACCTCATACATTATTGAGCTTGCGGGTGTCTTCATCATCACGTCAGATCCGCATACGATATTGTGAATTGATTCGGTCTTTATGTGCATGGGATCAAATACTCTGTCAATGGATTCAGTGCCATTCATTGATAATGATATATGTGTACATGAATCAGATAGACCAACCCGAAAGTAAAGTAGATTTGGTTTATTCCCAAGTACGAATAAGAAAGGCCTTCTGGTTGATACGCATTTTCCTTTGATCGTAATATCTACAAAAACCGAATTTGCATTGAATCCTACCGAGACTTTGTTCATAGGATCACTGCCAAAATCAAGCAGGTATTGATCTTGAGGTGTAGTTATTGGATCACAATGCGAAAAGAGTACAGCACCTGAAACTCCTTGTAGATGAAGCAGTGGAGACTCCTGAAGCCTGATTTGATTTTCGATAGATGAAAGAATATCATCAAACGTCAACAAGGTTATTCTTGAATTTCTATTCCTAACAATTTCGTCGTGAACCCAATGTTTATCAAGCGAATCATCTCTTGATGCCACAAGTATGCTATGTACTTGTCTCTGAACGGTGATCCCATACTTTGTCTTCATAAAGTTTCGATTATCCGTCTCCTCAAAAAAGAGTGAATACTCATTGCATTGAGAGATGTATGACTCAAAATCTCGATAGAAAGTCCTACGCCGGTTTTTCTGTGTATGGACTTTAATATCTGGCCTCTTGAGTTCAAAGACAAACCAGCTACCGCTACAGTCTCTTGCCAAGAAGTCAGGGATGTATTCCTCTCCTTCAATGTTGATTGAGCAAGGGTGAGGTATTTCCTCCGAAAAACCAAGTACAGAGAATATCATCCGGTTATTTTCAAACCACTTTTGGTAATGTTCTTCTTTCTGATTCGGCGCTTCTACAAGTGCCAACAAGGACTCATGAAGCTCCTTTAGGGATTTGATAAGCATGAATGACTATAAAGCTAGTGGTAAGCAAGCGCTGCTGAGATTCTAATTTTTCCGCAAGGTTGCAGCACCAATTGTTCAATCTGACTGCACTTCGTAACAAAAATTTACAACTCGATCATAACCGATCGCACTCCCGTCCGTCGCTGTGCCTAGACGTTTTTAGATTATTATAGCGGTTCTCACATCTATGTGGCACAATTAAACCTTTGCTGATTAAGCTTTTCAACATCAATAATGTACCTCTTGCGAACAGGAAACGCTATATCATTTACTTGAATCAATGAAATTTTCTTCGGAGAGCTTGGTATTCTTCTGACTCTGGCGAAGGACCCGTAACAACGGCTTCGATGAATTCGTCTGGTGGCTTATACTGGTGTTCCACAACGTAATGATAGATGAGTGTAGGCGCAGCGTAGATGGCAGATTGGCCAATCACACGGAGCTCGCCAGTTCCGATGTTGAGCCAATGAGTCTTTTCCCCATATCGTGGTACGCACCATTGTTCATAGGAAATGTCACGGCACAATTCGCATACATGAAACCCACGAGCAATATTAACGATGTATTCGTCCAGACAGAGTTGGAACAGTGTATCCTTGAACTCTTGAGAAGTTTCCCCCTTTGAATAGGATTTGTTGCCGCTGAGCCAACCAACATTGAGAGTGGTTAGCATACGCTCACCTCTTAGTACAGGCGGTTCATGCCTGGCAAAATATTCGTAGGGAGTCAGGTCTTTATAGTAGGTCATCGCAGTCTTTCGAATTCCTTTAGCTAGATTGCTGACAATCAGCCGAAATAACATCAGCTTTTCCCCGAAGATTGTGGCACCAATTGTTCAATCTGACTGCACTTCGTAACAAAAATTTACAACTCGATCATAACCGATCGCACTCCCGTCCGTCGCTGTGCCTAGATGTTTTTAGCTTATAATCATTCAAATCTATCGCTGCAGCGGTAGGACTTGCATGAGGGAACACACCCTACCAGATCTGCACTGAGTTCCGTTGTTGCCTTGTTAGGATTAGGAGGATTAGGGTTAGTCTCTAGCCTGACCAAGCGAAAATAGAAATAGTAGGGTGAGCATTGCCCACCTTACCGCTTTTTCGGTCATAATAAATCCGAATTAGGGCGAACTGTAGTAGAATAGAAATCGAACCTCTTAAGCAGGGTTTATAAGGATGTCCAGACGAGACGATCTACATTTATCATTACGTCATACTTTAGAAAAAGAGAGTTGGAAAATCACTGATGATCCTTTAATTCTAACCTTAGAAAAAACCTTGCTTAAAGCTTATTTAGGAGCAGAAAAGTTTTTTGCTGCGGAAAAAGAAGAACGTAAAATTGCCGTAGAAATCAAAGACTTTGATACGCCTTCAGTTATCAGTGAATTAGAAAAAACAATAGGACAACTTCAATTATACCAATGGGCTTTAGATTCACAAGAACCTGAAAGAAAACTTTTTTTGGGCATTAGTCAAGCGGTTTATTTAAAACACTTCAAAAAAGCTATTTTCCAACTGGTTATTAAACGTAATAGAATCAATTTAATTATTTATAATCCTCAAAAGGAGATAATTTGCGAATGGATAACACAGTAAATTATGCCGATATTCTGACTCAAGTTATCAGAAAAGAGTCGGCGATGCAACCTCGATTACAAACCCTTAAAATTACCCCAGTTTGTGATCCAGAATCAGGCAACTTTTTAATAATTATGACTGGTTGGGAAAAAGAAGCATGGATTAATACAATTTTATTTCACGCTCGTTTATTGAAAAATAAAATTGTTATTGAAGATGATAATCTTGAAGAAGGATTAACAACCAATTTAATTCAAGCTGGGATTCCCCCAGAAGATATTATTACTGGACTTTCCCTAGAGTAAGGCAGGCATTACCCACCTTAGCGATATCGCAATGAATGTTAGGAA
>NZ_JASJFG010000995.1:0-2012 GCF_030065375.1 Microcystis sp. M49636_WE2
AACAAGATTCTACTAGGCTGAAGCTTCTGCCAGAAAGACTAGCGATCGCCGAAAAGTTTGCCGGTGTTCGCTATTGGCTTATACTAACGAAGGCTTCGATAATTCTCAAGGTAGGTTCGGGTGTTCGATGCTTGCTCAGTTTACCTTCACTGTCACCACCAGCGATCGCAATTACCCCGACAGAGATAATCTCTCGAGTCAATAGTTTAAATCAATCTTCTCATTATTAAGTATTTAAACTTAATTATTCACGATTCCGTCAGTGTCTTGTAAGTAAGGATTATTGTTAGATGGACTTCTCGATCGCCACACTCCTCTCTCATCTTAGTGATGATAAATTAGCTACGGGTAAAATTCTCGAAAAAAAACTGGGCTGCGAAGACAATCCCGAAAGCTGCGAAAAATTGCAAGTGATTCTCGATGCTTTGGAACGTCTGGGAATGGTTGCCAAAGAACGCGGGCGCTATCGTCGTGTGATCGAGGAAAATATCGTAGAAGCAAAGCTGCGCTGTTCCAGTAAAGAATTTTGCTTTGCTATCCAAGATATCGAAGATGCTGATGACATCTACGTCTCGAAAAATCATCTAAGTAACGCTTGGAATGGCGATCGAGTTTTAGTCAAAATCATCCGCGAGGGGACCCGTCGTCGTTCCCCAGAGGGAGAGGTGAGATTAATTCTCGAACGGGCTAATCCTTCGCTTCTAGCGCAAGTAAAACAGGAAAATGAGCAGTTCGTGGCGGTTCCCCTCGATGATCGCCTGAAATTTACCCTTAATCTCCTCGAAAATGGTCAAAATCTCCTAGAAAACATCGATCACCTCGTTCATGTTTCCGTCCTCCGTTATCCCCTAGGGGAAATGCCTCCCATCGGTAAAGTTACTCGGATTCTCGGTTCCACGGCCGAGTCCGCTGCCGATACAGATATCGTCTCCTGTAAACACGATCTACCCCATAATTTTCCGCCGGAAGCCCTCGAAATTGCCGATAATTTAGCGGATTTCTTCGATAGTGGCGAAAAAGAACAACTGCGAGATTTAACCCCACTCTTCACCTTTACCATCGAAGATGACACCCCCCTAGATTATCCCCCGATCATTGAAAATGCCTTTTCTTTAGAGAAAATCAACCAAAATCGCTGGCGAGTCGCCATTCATATCAGCGATGTCACCCGTTACATTGAACGGGGCGGATTATTGGATAAAGTTGCCAAAAAACGGGGAACTGCCGTCTATTTAGGCGAAAAAGTGCTGCCATTAGTCCCGGCTGCCCTTGCCAGTCGTTGTTCCCTGTCACCCCAAGAACAGCGCCCCGCTATTTCTATCCTCGTCACCCTCGATGACAAGGGGGAGCTAGTGGAGTACGAAATCATCCGCAGCCTCATCCAAGTGGATCAACATTTTACCTATCAACAGGTGCGCGATCTGCTCAGTGAAGAAGATAGCGCAGCTGCCCCCACCGATACCGTTGAAACCCTGAAAGATTTATTTTTCAGCGTTTGCCCCACCCTAAAATCCCAACGTCTGCAGCGGGGTAGTTTTGATATTCAATTAGACAAAATCTCTCCCTACAAAGACGAAGGACGGGGGGGGACTGTTCTCGCTTCTAATAATTTACCTGCCCGTTCTTTACTGACAGAAGTGGCGATTTTAGCCGGCAAAGTTGTCGCTGAACATTTACAGGCCTTAAAATTGCCCTGTATCTACTGTGGACAATCGGAACCGGATTGGGATGAATTGGAGGATTTACTCAAATTAGCCAATAATTTAGGGGCAGAATTAAATTTAACTGCCGAGGAGGAGATTAAACCCAATGACTATCAAAATCTCACCCGCACTTTTTCCGCTTCCACATCGGTGAAAGTCCTCAATTATCTCCTGCAAGAAACTCTCAAATTAGTTAGATATAGCAGCCATCCTTTACCCCATTTTGGTTTGGCCTATACTGGCAATTATACCCACTGTCTCTCACCCCTGCAAAGATATGCCGATCTTTGGGTACAACGGGTGTTAAAA
>NZ_JASJFG010000676.1:0-3310 GCF_030065375.1 Microcystis sp. M49636_WE2
AAATCTAGTTCAAAACCGTTCCCGTTTGATGGATGCGGCCGAAGGTGGTAAAATGGCCGCCTTAATGAAATTTGATCGCACCAGTCTAGAGACAGTGATTAATCAGACGGAAAATGTAGTTATTGCTAATGATAATAGTGCTGAACAAGTGGTAATTTCTGGGACTCCTGAAGCGGTGGATTTGGTATTAGGTCAAGTGAAAGTTAAGCGGGTTATGCAGTTAAAAGTATCTGGCGCTTTTCACTCTCCCTTGATGGAAAATGCTGCCATTCAATTTCAGCAAATTTTAGAATTAGTTAATTTTCGGGCTGCAAAAGTTCCTGTGATTTCTAATGTCGATCCGAGCAATCCTACCCAGGACGGGGAAGAATTAAAAAAATATCTGATCTGGCAGATGACTAGCTCGGTTCGCTGGCGAGAAATTATGTTGAAATTGCCAGATGTGGGTGCGGAAAAAGCGATCGAAGTGGGTCCGGGTAAAGTTTTAACTGGTTTAATTAAACGAACTGTTCCTGCAATTGAGTTAGAAAATATCAGTCAATTAGCCGATATATCCAAGGGTAGCGACGATGTTATATTCCGGGGTTCATTAATTGGTGTTGGTTAAATTATCTAGCAACATTTTCGACAAAGGAAGTAAATTGATGGATACCTAGCCAAAAATTTGGTTAGGTATTTTTTTAGGAAACTATCATAGGGTTTGCGGCAAAAACTTTTTCAGCAGACCCTAGTTATTCTCCCATCTCCCCCCCGCAACGCGCACGAAGTGGTCTCCCCACTCCCCACGGTTATAGAAACCTCGGCAGAAAAGTCTCTACAACCAGGTTTTTCTAGGAATATAGCGTTTCCCAATCTCATGAGGTACACCAAAATCTTAACTCCTGACTCCTGACTCCTGACTCCTGACTCCTGACTCCTGACTCCTCAAAACCTAAGACTCTGTACCTCACAACTATGGAAATTGCTATATTAGGAAAGGAGATTACCGCGACTACCGTTAGGAAGAATAGTTTCTTCGAGGGAAGCAGAAAGAAGATTATTTTCGGTTAAAATCGCGCCAATTAAGTTAGCTTGTTTGAGATTAGCTCGTTTAAGATTGCTTCCCACTAAATAACTCAAGAGTAATCCCGCTTGGTGTAGATTAGCACCGGAAAGGTTAGCGGAGGCTAAATTAGCGCCGAGCAGATTACAACCGGTTAAGTTAGCTTGGCGAAAATTGGCTTTATTAGCGTCAGTTTTGCTTAAATCGGCTCCAGTTAAGTTAGCTCCCTCAAAATCGCTACAATTGAGGTTAGCTCCCGTCAGATTAGCACCTTCGAGGTTAGCATAACGTAAATCCGCCCCCCGTAAATCCGCCCCGCGCAAATCGGCATAGCTGAGGTCGGCGTATTGAAGATGGCAGTTTTCCAGATTAGCTTGATAGAGATAGGCTCGAATTAGGTTAGCCTCTTTTAAGTTAGCATGGCTAAGATTAGCAGAGCTAAGAATAGCACGAGTGAGAATAGCCCGTTTTAGGTTAGCTTTCCCCGCCATGGCATGGGTTAAAGTGGCTGAGGTGAGATTAGCCGCTTCGAGATTCGCTTTCAACAGTTGAGCAAAAAGTAAGCTACTGTGAATTAAACAGGCAGAACTTAAATCAGCCTTTTTGAGAATGGTATTACTCAAAATTGCGCCGCTTAGTTGACTTTGGCGCAAATTTGCCCCGGAAAGGTCGGCTTTAGTCAGGTTAGCATCGATAAGACAAGCTTTGCTTAAATTAACTTCTTCGAGGGAAGCGTCCTTGAAATTAGCGTTAATTAAACAAGCTTCGGCTAAATTGGCTCGTTTTAAGTAACTATGACTTAGGTTAATCTGGTTTAAACACTGTCTCTTTAAATTGACTCCGCTAAGTCTGACTTCCGCAAAGTTGCGTTCACCTCGATTATACAGTTCGATTAGATGTTCACGATCGGTTAAGGCATTACTACTCATAAAATAACTAAATTGTTCTGGAAGGTGATTTCCAGAGAATGGGTTGGGGAAAATTACTGAACAGGGAGCGACTGGGAATTTTTGCGAATAAATAGAAATTTTCAACCAATTACGGGCTTAAAATCCCTATTGGCAATCACTAAAACGGGTAAATAACTACAAGAATCGGGGTTCAATACCAAAAACAACCTCTACCTAAACCTGCCACTTGTTGCCAGCCAGGTCTAGGCATTAAATTAGAGAAGTCTTGTGCGTCAGTTTTTCTGACTGAATCTACTGCCTCGCCGATGTCTTGACTCGGTATCATACAGTTGAATTTGTTAGGTCTGCTTAGTCAGTCCGGTAGCCAAGAGGCTAAAACTCTTAATCACCAGATTTCGGGGACTCTCCAGTTGAGCAATCATAAAACTTCGTCAAAGTCAATCCCTCTTAGGGATGAACTGCCCGATCCTATTCCCTGAAGCCTTGGTTTAATGAGTCTATCAGGTTGTGGTCTGTTTTGGCAAGAGGGGTTAATGGCTTTTTCATCAATTCGCCAAAAGGCTTGATTTTCCCTAGGGGATAATTGTATAGACTGGTCATCTCAATATTGTCTGAGACTGGGGGCAGATTGAGGAGATAAATATCGGTCAATTGATTTTTTAAAGATGGGATTAGAGCTGCTGTGGAAGTCAACTAAATTGTCGATGGTAAACGGAAAAGGTCGAATTATAGTAATCATAGCAATTATCGTCGATTGGGTTGACCCAAGGAAACCCAACAAAAAGATTCAGACAGATTTAGATTTTGGCTGTTGGGTTGCGCTTTTCCCTGAGAATTGAGAGGTTTTCTTTAACATATTTATTCCCTCAAACCAAGCTAGGGACTGCACCTAGTTTTTTACACACAATTCCTGATGGTTTAAAATAGCTTCTGATACCTGAATGAGTAGAAAAGCGATCGCATCTTGATGATCCGCGTCGGTTAAAATGGTTTCGAGGGTGCTAGGGGTGGGAATTTCGTCCCCATCTGCCAACATAAAGGAAATATGACCTTTTAAGGCTTCAGTTGCCATTTTTTTCGCTTCTTCGATGGTTTCTCCTGCACTAATACAACCGGGAAAGTCATAAAATTGTACCCCATAATCACTATGGTTATCTTTATGAACGGTGGCCAAATAATTAATCATTGATTTCTCCTTTATCGTAATTTAATACCTGCTTGTTTTTCGATACTGATTAGGGTTTTAAGGGGAATATCCTTTTTAGGGTGAGGAACAGTCACTTTCCCTTTTTTATGGGGATGTTTAAAATGATGATGACTTCCTGTTGTACCTACTTGATACCATCCCTCATCCTTC
>NZ_JASJFG010000593.1:0-1211 GCF_030065375.1 Microcystis sp. M49636_WE2
AGGAGGCGATCGCTTCTGCAAATCTGCCTAAATTACCTAACGCAAACCCTCGGCCGTACCAAGCTTCATGGTCATCGGGTTTAATTTCTAAAGCTTTGTCGTAAGAGGCGATCGCTTCTGCAAATCTGCCTAAATCATCTAACGCAAACCCTCGGTTGTACCAAGCTTCATGGTCATCGGGTTTAATTTCTAAAGCTTGATCGAAGGAGGCGATCGCTTCTGCAAATCTGCCTAAATTACCTAACGCAAACCCTCGGCCGTACCAAGCTTCATGGTCATCGGGTTTAATTTCTAAAGCTTTGTCGTAAGATGCGATCGCTTCTGCAAATCTGCCTAAATCATCTAACGCAACCCCTCGGTAGTTCCAAGCATCATGGTCATCGGGTTTAATTTCTAAAGCTTTGTCGTAAGATGCGATCGCTTGTTCGTATTCTTTTCCCATTTGATGAATTAAGCCTTTTTTATGCCACAATTCAGATGTTTGAACAGGATCGAGAGATGGGGAATCGCTTAAATAGGCCTTAATTTCGGCTAACTTTTCCTGTCGTTGTTGGGGAGTGAATTGTTGATAGGTATCGAGATCGCCGTCTAAATAAACCAGTCTTCTAATTTCTCTTTCCAATATGTCCTTATCCGTCGGAAATTCATAAACTCCCGAATACCAATCAAAAAAATCCGACGCACGACGAATAAAATACCGCAAGGCAAATTCCGGCAATAGGAATACTAAAGTAAAGGGAAATTGCCGCTCAAATCGCTCACGGGATAAGTTTAAATAGCCTAAAATCTTAGGAACTCCGGCCCAGGTTCCCCCATAAACCGGACTTTGACTCGACAAGAAATAGCCTTCACTTTCCGCTTCTTCGTAGCGCAGTAGTGCATTTTCTAAACCGCGCACAAAAAGAATGTTTAGATTGGTATAATTTGGTAAATCGACAATTTTCTCATACAAATTATCGGTTTCTGAATCAAGCTGCAGGACTTGAATATTTTTATTAGGTAAATCTTGACTGACTCTCCGAATAATCTCATCAGCTTGCACGGGAGAACAGCGAACAAAGAGTAAATTAAAGCCATTTTTTCGTCTCAGCGATCGCAGTAATGCTTGATAGGATTCTGCTGCTGTTAGGGGTTGCTCTTCTCGCAATCCTTCAAAATCCGATTCCTGAAAGTTAGTTAAGGGTTTTACTTTTGGGTTTGTCATTATTATA
>NZ_JASJFG010000336.1:0-9346 GCF_030065375.1 Microcystis sp. M49636_WE2
AATCGTTAAGCCAGAGGAGGTGGAAAGAGCCGTAAACTTGATTAACAATCGTCCTCGAAAATGTCTTGACTATCGTACCCCGAATGAGGTATTCTATAAAGATAGATCAGACAGTGATGCAATTCAGACTTGAATTGGCCGATTATGATGTTTTTTACGCCAAATTATCCAAATACGAGGACAAAAAAACCGCTACGGGAGGAGGGGAGTCTCCCTATGATGCCGCCCGACTTCAAAAAACGGCTGAATGTATTGCTGAATTTTTACCGGATAAGAGCGTTCGCATTTTAGATATTGGCTGTGCCAATGGTGGTTTATTAGGCTATCTTAAAAAACTAGGATATAACAATTTATGTGGTTTAGATCCATCTCCTGCTTGTGTTGAGAATACAAAACAGCTTTACGGAATAGAAGCTTATGCTGGTTCTATTTTTACGCCGCCTCAAGATTTAGGAGATTTTGATCTTGTCATTCTTTCTCATGTGTTAGAGCATATACAGGATCTGAAATTTTCTGTAAAATTAATAGAACAATTAATAAAAGTAGGGGGATATCTATATGTAGAAGTTCCCAATGCCTCGGGATATGTTGATCATGTTTTTGCCCCTTTTCAAGATTTTAATACTGAACATATTAATCATTTTTATCATCCCCATTTGTCAAATTTATTAATTCAATTTGGATTGACCAATAAGTTAATCGGAGAAAAAGTTTTTGATGTCTCTCCGGGGATGTCTTATCCAGCCATTTATAGCTTTTGGCAGAAGCAAGAGTCTAATTCATCGGAATTGGTAATTGCTCAGGACAAAATGCTCAAACAAAGAATCCTGCTTTATATTGAAAGCTCCAAAAAAATTATGACTGATATTGATCTTAAATTACAGTCAGTGTTAGAGGATGCTGCCGATGTTATTGTTTGGGGAACGGGACAATTAGCCATGAAACTACTGGCCGAAACTTCACTGGCAAAAGCCAATATAGTTGCTTTTGTTGATGGAAATCCCATTAATCAAGGTAGTGTTATTTCAGGGATTACGGTACTATCACCTCATGAAATTCAATTAAGAGAGATGAGACAGCCGATTATTGTAACCTCAATTTTATCTCAAGAAGCTATTTACAATGCTATCCAAAAAATGGCTCTGCCTAACCAGGTTATTTTATTGAGATGAGCAAAGGCGAACTTAGCAATTAGTTCACCTTTTTCTCAAAATTAAAGACCCCGTTGATAGATAATCTTTCTGAGACTATCATTAGTTGAATAAGGGCTATCAATGGAGTCAATCATAATGGGTTCATCCTTGTTACAAGCCCTAGTTAATATTTCTCCTGACATTAACTCCCGGCAAGAAATCTGTCCTTTCTGGAGGGGAACCGCTAAATATAAATCTTCATTGATGCGGTCATGGTTGAGAATGTAACCTTCTGGCAAATCTCTTTTAGCATAAACCCCTCGAACCAGCGCATCAAGATACTTAATTTCTCTTTCAGGGGGCATTCTTTTTTGAGTACCAGGCGCGCCACACATTTCCTTAGCTTTTTGAAAAGCTTTAAACCAAATATCGACCTGTTCGGGTAAGGAACAATAAGGAGAGACAGGGACTCCATCCATCTCAATATCGATATGCCTTTCAAAAGTTCTCGCACCCTTAGCGTAGGCTATCAGCATTGAGGATGTCCAATCAGTATATTCATGGGTTGAAAAACCAATGACATGATTGGGGTAGCGATTTTTTAAATAATCAATTTGATTCATCTCTAGCTCAGAATCTTCGGAAGGGTAGAGAGAAACACAATGGTTAATAGCCAAAGGAACATTACGATTTTCAAAGAAGATGACTAAATCATCTATGTCCTTGAGAGAAGAACCTCCCGTTGACACAATTACCGGTTTGCGAGTTTCGGCGATTTTCTCAATTAAAAACCAGTCGTTGAGATCTGAACTAGCGATTTTAATAATGGGGATCCCCAGTTCAACACAAAGATTAACAGACTTTTCATCAAAAGGAGTCGCCATCGGAATACATCCACCTTGACGTACTGCTTTCACTAGAGTTGCGTAATCATCTTCTGTCATTTTTGTATCGAGAGTTTTTTTGATATAGCGAATATCAGTCCTGTCCCGAAAATCTCGATGAATGAAATTGTCCACATCTCTGAATTGAAGCTTGATCGATGCTCTGACATTATTAAACCTAACAATTCTAGAGAAGTCGGTGATGATTTTTAATCCTCTCTCTAAACTCCCCCAATGATTATTGGCAAGTTCTAAAACAAAGAGTTCGTCAAAAATATCGCGGTTAATAGACATTGGATAATCCTCCTTAAAATTAGACTTTATTATTCCCTTGCATGAAAAGCTAATGCTTGATTAGACCTATCAATTCGGGAAAACTATAAATTTTACATAACTGCTCGGAAGTTTCAGATTCGTGTACTTTTCCATAGCCATAGGTGGCGGCAATGAAACTAAGTCCACAGGATTTGGCTGCCTGAGCATCATCACGAGAATCTCCCACCAAGATAGCAGATTGTTGATTGATTTGATACTTTGTCAAGATATGTTGACAAATTGCCGATTTAGAGGAATAGGGATGAGTTCCCGTATCTGGAGATATAACATCGGCAAAAAAATGTAGCATCTGGAGATGATCTAAAATCTTAAAGGTTGGGTGGCTAGGCTTGTTAGTAACAATAAACATTGTAATATTAAAGTCGGACAATTGGCAAAGAGTTTCCACAACTCCTTCATAGATATCAGTTTTTTCCCAACCTTCACTATCGTAGCTTTTGCGAAACTCCCGGGTTAAATCATCAATCAAATCTAGATCAGCATTGCCGATTATCTGTTTGAACATTTCGGCCACAGGGGGGCCAATTAAGCTTGTAGAAATCTGATCTAGAGCAAAGTCTGGAAGTACAGATGACAACGCCTTTGTTAGAGAATATTTAATTCCCCTTGACGAATTAATGAGTGTACCATCTAGATCAAAAAATATGTTTTGGATTTTCATATCAGTTTTAAGGTTTATAGGCAATAATCCCAACTCCCTCCCGACCATCATCTTGAGCATCAGGTAAGTAATCGATACGGGAAATGAACCCTTTTCTCTCAACTATAAGACCCATCTGGGTACAGACACGCGCTAATATATCTGGATCTAGAGTATGAAAAAAGTTAGGCAAATTGGGAGCCAGTTCTGTGGGCATAAATTGGGGAAAGTTATCAATTTGTCCTGGCCAAAAATCGCCCCGATGCTTTCTTTCTTCATAGATAGGTAAAAATGATTTTAAAAATCTATTATAGGGAGTATCGGCAATCAAATAAACTCGACCCCCAGAACAAAGCCAACGGGACATATTACGGACTGATTGCTCAATTTCCGTCCCGGTTAAAAAGTGTAGGACTCTTGAGCAAAGGATGGCTCCCAAACTTTCCTCCTCCAGATTAATCTGATCGGGTAAAGAGCCTTGTAACAATCTAAGACGATTTTTTTGGTGAGAAGGTGTTTTTTGAAGACAAATTTCTAGATGCCGCCGATCTGGATCACAGGCAATCACTTCCGCTCCTGTTGCTAAAGCCGCTAAACTTGCGATCCCGTAAGCTGCTCCGATATCAAGACAAGCTTTGGGAGCCAAGGGAGCAAACTTGACAAAAGCTTCGGTATAAGGATCTATCCAAGCAGTCATAAACCCCATCAAGTTTAGGGTGGGGATGAGCATTTCAGAAACGGGATCAGGCATCTCTACAGAGTTAGACGACATTGAATTGAGTTTCTCCTCAAATTAACGGCAATTAGGCTTCGCTGGTAAAGCGAGAATTGGGAATAGCATAAAAAACTGACTCTAGACCATTCTCACCATGAGGTATAAGAAAATAAGAGTAATCACTGCATATACTATTTACCAATAAGGGAAGTCTCCATAAATGATCCTGTAAATGATAAGTTGAAATAGCCAAGATAGGAGTATATTTCTCGATTATGTTACTTGCTCCCAGAATAGTATCGATTTCTGCACCTTCAATATCCATCTTGATAAATGTTGGTGCTTCATCAGCAATAGTTTCATCAAGGGGAACTACATCTACTTCTAAGTTTCCTTGACTGGAAATTGCCGATCCTTCTGAACCGGCCGCTAAAAATCTCAGTTTTTCTCGTTCTTTACCTGTAGCATTTTGGTAAATTATCACCTTGTCTTGAAGCTGATGATCTAAATTAGAAAGATATGCTTTTAAGTTTTTTACATTAATTGGATCGGGTTCAAAACAAATTATTTTCTCAATTGAATCTCCCTGAAGATCAATAAATGTCTTCAGCGTATCACCATCAAAAGTGCCACAATCTACAAAAACTTCTTTTTTTAAAAGAGGCCTTAGGAAACTCGGGAAATATTGTATTTCCTGAGACGAAAATAAACCATCAGACTCTAGCAAAATTCGCCACTTAATCTGCTTCAAATATTCCCGCTTAGATTCTGTATCTTGCCAAAGATCAAAAGCTGCGATAACATCCCCCGCTTGTTCATAAATTTTGTGAGGTAAGTCAAGATAAAAATGAGGCAAAAATTCTTGTGGATGGCACCAAAAAAAGACGGCACACAGGGCAACATTTTGACACCCTAATTGATGTAATTGCTCCTGAATCAAATTCAGGCTATTCTCTCGATTAAAGACGGTAATAAGGAATAAAGCATTTTGACCATAATTAAGAGCAGCAATTTCAGGGGAAAGAACCTCAACTCCCTCAAGTTTTGTATTCCAGATAGCCGCATTATTATCAGCAAAAGCCACTGGTTCTATGCCAATCTTCCGTAAACCTTTAAGACACTTTCTTCCTAAGTTGCCAGAGCCAAATAAAACAACTTGTCCTTGAGATTTTTCTAACAACCCGCCAAAAACAGAGGTTTCATAATTGATGACGGCATCAATCGGCTTTGCTAGAAGGTTTTTAAGATCAACTAATAAGTCGGAAGTCATAGGCTGTTAAGTATCTAATGTATTGGTTAAGGTTGGGTAAAGCGAGAATTAGGAATAGCATAAAAAATGACATCTTGACCATCGTGCAGATGGGGTTCAAGAAAGAAAGAATAATCTTGGCACATACTCTTGATTAATAAGGGAATTCGCCATAAATGATCCTGTTGGTGATAAACTGAAATTGCCAAAATTGGGGAATGATTCTTGATAATCTCTCTTGCTCCCATAATTGCATCTATTTCCGCCCCCTCAATATCCATTTTAATAAAGGTTGGTGCTTCATTAGCTAGAACTTCATCAAGAGAAATTGCTTCTATTTCTAAAGTTCCTTTGCTGGAAATTGCAGATGCACCCGAACCTGTTGCTGAAAATCTTAGCTTTTCTCGTTGCTTGCCTACTGCATTTTGATAAATAATTATTCTATCTCGAATTGTGCTATCTAAATTAGATAGAGAATGCTGGAGCTTTTCAACATTCTGAGGATCGGGTTCAAAACAAATTACTTTTCCTATAGCACCCGCATTGATAGCCGCTAAAGATTGAACGGTATCCCCATCAAAAGCACCACAATCAATAAACACTTCTTGGTTGATTACAGATAACAAAAAACCAGGGAAATAAGTGATCTCTTTGTAAGCTGACAAGCAGTCAAAATCTAATAATATTCTAGATTTTAGTTGATTAAGATATTGTTCTTTTGAGTAGTCATCTTGTAGAATCATAAAAGCGGCGATGACATCCTCGGCTTGTTCATAAATTTTGTGAGGCAAATCGATGAAATAGTAAGGTAAAAAAAACTGATTATATCGCCAGAAAAGAGCGATAAAAGAAGCGACATTGAGAAAACCTATTTTTTGTAATTGATTTCTAATTGTGATAAAACTGCGGTCTCTTCCTATACTCCAAATAGCCACTAGGAATAAGACATTATCGCCATATTTTTTCATCACAGTTTCAGGAGAAAGAACCTCAACCCCTTCAATCTTTGTATTCCAGATAGCCGCATTATTATCAGCAAAAGCCACTGGTTCTATGCCAACACTCCGCAAACCAGCAAGACACTTTTTGCCTAAGTTGCCAGCACCAAACAACACAATCTGTCCTTGAGATTTTTCGAGCAATTGCTCGAAAAGAGAACTTTCATAATCTTTTATAGAAGCAATTGGTTTTTTGAGTAAATTTTCTAATTCGAGTAATAAAGAAGAAGACATAAGTTACCATCTTAGGGAAATAAAGCTAGTCTCGCCCAATTACTTAGTGTAACAGGGTAACAAAGATTCTAGTGTTTGTTCGTCGGGCAGTTTAAACGGGATTGTTGCTCAGGGTACACCAGATTACTATCCTTGTCAAGGATAATCTATAAAATTGCTAAATAGACTCAATAGAGTCATAATAATCATAATCAACTGGATTTATGGCATCAAAACAATGATTAGAGTTGCCGATTATATCGCCCAAACCCTTGTCAATCAAGGCGTTCATCATATTTTCTTAGTGACAGGTGGCGGCGCCATGCACCTCAACGATGCCATCGGGCGATGCCAAGGCTTGAGTTATATTTGTTGTCACCATGAACAAGCCTGTGCCATGGCGGCAGAAGCTTATGCTAGAGTTACTGGCAAGATCGGGTGTATTAATGTCACCACCGGACCGGGGGGTATTAATGCCTTAAATGGAGTTTTTGGTGCTTGGACAGATTCTATTCCTATGCTGATAGTATCGGGACAGGTGAAGCGAGAAACCTGCCTAGCAACCTACAACCTTCCTCAGTTGAGACAACTGGGGGATCAGGAAGCAGATATTGTTAGCATGGTTAAAGGAATTACGAAGTATGCCGTTCTGATTGATGATCCCCAATCGATTCGATTCCATTTAGAAAAAGCTCTACATTTAGCTGTTTCCGGTCGTCCGGGCCCTTGCTGGATTGATGTTCCCATTGACGTACAATCCAGTAAAATTGATGAAAGTCAATTACAAGGTTACGACCCCTCAGAGGATGGAGAACTATGGGATTTACCGTTAATTCAACAACAATGCCGTGAGGTAATTAGTCGGCTGAAAAACTCTCCCAGACCTGTGATTATGGCAGGCAGCGGTGTGCGAATTGGCGGTGCTGTTGAAATTTTTGAGAAAGTTATCCAAAGGTTGGGAATCCCAGTTACTACGGCTTGGACTCATGATATAATCGCCTCTGATAATCCTTTGTATTGTGGTCGTCCTGGTACAATTGGTGATCGCCCTGGCAATTTTACCGTTCAAAATGCAGAAACTGTACTGATTCTTGGGAGCCGTCTAAATATTCGTCAAGTCAGTTACAATTGGCAGTCTTTTGCTCGCTGTGCCTTTAAGATTCAAGTGGATGCTGATCAAGCAGAATTAGACAAACCGACAGTTAAACCTGACCTCCCAATTCATTGTGATGTGAAAGTTTTTCTGGAAGAATTAAACCGCCAATTGGATGAAGATAATTTCGACCCCGAAAGTCATTCTGATTGGTTGGCTTGGTGCCAAGAAAGGGTTCAACGTTATCCGATCTTTTTACCCCAAAAACATCAGTCCCAAGAAAATGCCATTAATCCCTATCATTTGATGAATACCTTATTTAAGTGTTTAGATAAGGATGATGTGATTGTCTGTGGTGATGGGATGGCCTGTGTTGTTACTTTTCAGTCAGCAATTATCCAAAAAGGACAAAAATTGTTTTCTAACTCTGGCAGTGCCTCAATGGGGTACGATCTGCCGGCTGCCGTGGGGGCAGCCATCGCTCAACAAGGCAAACGGGTTATCTGTTTTGCTGGAGATGGTAGTCTTCAGATGAATATCCAAGAACTCCAAACCGTCGTCCACCACCAACTTCCTATCAAAATCTTTGTTCTTAATAATGGTGGTTATCTATCGATTAGAGCAACACAGATTAACTTTTTTGGCAAGCTAGTTGGGGAAAGCTCTCAGAGTGGCGTGTCCTTTCCTGATATTGTTAAAGTTGCTGAAGCTTATGGCATTCCTGCGACAAGAATTAATTCTCCTGATTTTCAGTCTCAACTGATCGAGGTACTTGAGCAACCCGGTCCAGTGGTGTGTGAAATCATGTTAGATACCCAACAGTTATTTGAGCCTAAATTGAGTTCAAGACAACTACCTGATGGCAAAATGGTTTCATCCCCCCTAGAGGATATGGCTCCTTTCTTAGATAGGGAAGAACTCTTGAGCAATTTATTAATTCCACCGGTGGAGAATTAATGATTAGAAAATACTTCCCTCACCGGACAGAATCTTATTATTTTATTGATGGATGGTTCACTTGTAAGTAATGTATATTCTCAAAAAGGCTAAATTGGTTAACCTGATTAAAAAACATAAATTTGCCCGTTTTTTGCTGGTTGGTGCAATAAATACCCTGTTTGGTTATTTTTTATATGGTAGTCTTATACTGATAGGACTAAATTATAAGTACGCTGTCTTGCTGGCTACCATTCTGGGAGTTTTATTTAACTTTCAAACCACGGGAAAGTTAGTTTTTGGTAGCAAAAACAACAAATTGATTTTTCGTTTTGTCTTAGTTTATGTGGTGACTTTTCTCTTGAACGTTGAGGCCCTGAGAATTGTTGATGCTATTGATATTGGCATCGAGCAAAAAACTAAAATGTTAATCGCGGGTGCTATCTTGGTTCTTCCCATGGCTGTCATCTCTTTTATTTTAATGAAACTATTTGTTTTTAGGGAAGGATCACAATGAAAAAAATTACTGTAATGACCCCTTGTTATAATGAAGAAGGAAATATTGAAGACCTTTACCTGCGAGTTAAAGAAGTCTTTAATCAGTTACCTAACTATGAGTATGAACATCTTTTTATCGATAACGCTTCCCAAGATCAAACTGTAGATGAATTAAAAAAAATTGCTCAAAAAGACCCCGGGGTAAAGGTCATCGTCAATGCTAGAAATTTCGGTCCCGTTCGTTCTGGTTACTATGGGATTCTTCAGTGTTACGGAGATGCGGTTATTCCTATTGTAGCAGATCTGCAAGATCCTCCCGAATTAATCCTAGAATTTGTCAAGAAGTGGGAAGAAGGCTATAAAGTTGTTAAAGCGGTTAAAACTCCGATGAAAGAAGGGGCTTTTTTCTATTTTGCTAGACAAATTTTTTATTATTTAATGGATAATCTTTCAGATATAAGAGTTACTAGAAATTTTACAGGTTTCGGGTTATACGATCAGAAAGTCATCAATGTTCTACGAGAGATTAACGATCCCTATCCCTATTTTAGGGGACTCATTGAAGAGTTGGGTTTTGAAAGTTTCTCTTTTGAGTATCAACAACAACGGCGAAAACGGGGTATTAGTAGTTACAACTTCTATCGATACTAT
>NZ_JASJFG010000539.1:0-1388 GCF_030065375.1 Microcystis sp. M49636_WE2
GTTGCTAAATGTGTTCTCGCTGACATCGCAACTAGGGCTTTGTCTCTCAAGGGCTTGAGTTTAGCACAACATAAAGAATCCTGTACTGATTATAAGCATGATTGCTAAATTCGGTTTTAATTTGTGAAATTTTGCTGATATAAGTCTCGTGAATGTTAAGAATTGCTAAGAAGCGTGAAGAATGTCGAGCAAGAATTGATATTGGTGCTAGATTATACCATCTCTCTCCCCAAGATCAACTAGGGAGCAGTTTTTCACTAATCTTTACAATTGCGCCATCTCGATCGATACCGGTTTTAACTGGCGGTCAAGTCCTGCTAGAGCTAAATTTCTCCCCTAAGCTCCCCCAGAGGTACTGTAAAAATTCTTAATAAAATTACCGATCGATTCAGTTTAATCTACCAAAATAGACGGTTTTAGTAAGCATCTGTAACGAACCCGATCCATTCTACTCATCCAAACAGGTGATCATAATATGAGCGTTAATTTATCAACTCAACTGCGGGAAGGCACGAAAAAATCCCACACCATGGCAGAAAACGTCGGTTTTGTCAAGTGTTTTCTCAAAGGCGTGGTAGAAAAAACTTCCTATCGCAAACTGGTGGCTAACCTCTACTTCGTCTATTCGGCCATGGAGGAGGAGATGGAAAAACTTCGTAGTCATCCCGTCGTTTCTAAAATCTGTTTTCCTGAACTCAATCGTAAAAATACGCTGGAACAGGATTTATATTTTTATTACGGTCCCAATTGGCGCAACGAGATCGCTTTATCTCCCGCAGGTCAGGCCTACGTTAACCGGATTCGGGAAATCGCCACAACAGAACCCGAATTATTAGTCGCTCATTCCTATACCCGTTATCTCGGCGATCTGTCCGGGGGGCAAATCTTGAAAAAAATCGCCGAAAAAGCGATGAATCTGGAAACTGGTGGCACGGCTTTCTATGATTTCAAAGATATTTCCGACGAAAAAGCCTATAAAAACCACTATCGTCAAACCCTCGACGAGTTACCAGTGGATCAAGCCATGGCTGATCGCATTGTCACCGAAGCTAACGCCGCTTTTGGCATGAACATGAAAATGTTCCAAGAGTTGGAAGGTAATCTGATCAAAGCGATCGGAATTATGCTCTTTAATACTCTCACCCGTCGTCGCACCACCAGCAGCACCGAAACTGGATTGGCTACCGCCGAATAGTAGTCAAGAAAACCAAAAAAAACGGAAATTCTAGAATTGGGGTAATGGTCAGCCTTGACATCCTCGCCGCCCTAAAAGTGCGGCGATTCCTAAACCTCACGATTTAAGTTTCTGCTTCCACCACCGTCGCATACCACAGTTAAAAAACCATGTACTGTCTTACACAGAGTCCACAGACTTTCGCCCCATTTCA
>NZ_JASJFG010000456.1:0-1827 GCF_030065375.1 Microcystis sp. M49636_WE2
ATATTCATTGCTCCCATCACAGAAGAGCCAAGTTCTTTCGATAATAGCGGAATAACCGCGTTACCAATCTCACGAAAACCATGCCATATTGTGCGGTGAAACTGAAACCAATCGGGGAATGTATGTAATCTGGCGGCTTCTCGTACAGTAATACAACGAGGAATAGAATAGTGAATGGGTCTAGGAGCAGTATAGGCCCCTTTGTCACTATTAGTTCCGGCCCGGAGAGTATTACATAAACCAGTGGGAGAAAGCTTGAAAAAGCGACTTTTTGGTTCCACTGTACCCGGTTCGGTTACGATAAATCTATCAATTGATCTTTGGGTATGAACTGAGCCTATATGTCCATAGATTTTTGTATCTACTGTTCTTTGATGGCAAAGTTTAAAAATATCCCCTGGCTGCACTGAATATTTTTTCCTCTTACCACTATAATCTAATTTTGATGCAGGTATGCCTAAATCAGTATCGATAAAAGCCGGTATTAATTCTAAATCTGAAATCGTATCATAGACGCTGGTAAAAGCTGATTTTTTGGCTGAGTTCAAATCTACGGTCTTTGCCAGGGGATATTTAGCCATCGTCACGTCTTTTCGACTACCAATTAAGATTAATCTTCTGCGCTTTTGTGGTGCGCCATATTCACTGGCATCAAGGATTTTAATTGGCTGATTAATTGTATAGCCAATAGCTTCAAATTCAGAGATTAACTCCTCTAAAAATTGTTTATGTTTACCCGTCGCCATGCCGGGGACATTTTCAAAGATAAAATACTTGGGTTTAATTTCCCCTACAATTCGCAGATATTCAAATACTAGAGAATTTCTAGGATCATCTATTTGTCGTTTACCAATCAGTGAAAAACCTTGGCAGGGGGGACCGCCGGCAATTAAACTAACATCGGTGGCATAGCCTTTTAGTTTTAATAATTCCCATATTTCTCTACTTGTTACTTTGGCTATATCCCGGCAAATAGTTTGACAATAGGGAAAGTTAAAATGATGAACCAAGGAATGGACTGCATCAAACTCCACCGCTACAGCAATATCAAATCCCGCCGCTTCTAGACCAAGGGACATCCCACCGCAGCCGGCAAATAAATCGATCGCAATTGGTCTATGTTTCACTTTGATGATTAGCTCTCTATTGTCTGCCTTTTATTATACTGTAAGTAGGGAGGCACAATTATTGGTAGGATGGGTTAGCGGTAGCGTAAACTATGCGGGTGTTGGGTTTCATGCTTCAACCCAACCTACGTTCTGCTTTTTATTATACTGTATTTCTGATATAATTAACAATTTAAGTTTTATTAAGAGTGCAATTACTTGAGCAAGTTAGTAATCAATTGATCGACTTTCTCTAATTCTTGAATAATTTGTTTAACTCTTTCTAATTCGTCGGCAGGGTTAGGCGTTTTTTTCGTTTTTATTCCCGAAAAATGAGCGATTTCACCGCGTTCTTTTCCAAAAGTATTCATATTTAGTAACCAAACTTGATCTAAGTCATCACTATCGATGCCGATTGGTAAGAGTAATTTTAATAGGTTAGTTTCTTTAATCCCATGATTTTGATCGATAACTGATTTAAAACATCTAATCACTATGTCAATTTTTTTAGTTATTTTCAGTTTGTCTAGGGAGACATTTTTGTTACCTTTAAGAGGAGTAAGGGTGTCGGGAGGATTTTCCATTTCTTGACCAGAAAAAGCGATTACACATAACAAAACTCGACCAGCTTTACCTTGATTATCCCAGATATTTTTTGCTGTCTGTACTGTATCCCAAACTCGATCTTCAAGATAAGATTCAATCTCAGCATGAGCAAAAA
>NZ_JASJFG010000992.1:0-4991 GCF_030065375.1 Microcystis sp. M49636_WE2
CAAATGGAGAGAATTCTTGTCCATTAAGAAATGTTACAAATTACATGGGTACATTAAGAAAAGTTAAGGGGTTACATCCATTGATGGATAAGGGTTTTCGGCTATTATAGTATATATGTATGGGGGGAAGTTCAGTTATACCAAAAAAGATTAGCTATTTTGAGATAATGAGTTTCTTGATAGCGACTCTTTTTGACCTTTCTTTTAATTTTAGGTTTCTACTAGGTCGAAATTTACTCTTTGATATAAATCTTGAAAAGAAATCTGCCAATCTACCGACAGCAATTGTAAAACCGCATTTTCCCCCGTGACGAAATCAATTAACCATTGATCATCCTTTTGTTTATAGTAACGTTCCACACTATAACTAGATTGTTCGATCAGAATATATTCCTGAAAAGTTGGCAAGGAACGATAGAATTTAAACTTATCCCCTCGATCATAAGCTTGGGTGGAATTAGAGAGAACTTCGACAATAATTAAAGGATTGATCACGTTAGATTTACTATTCCCTTGATAGAGAGGTTGACCTTTAATCACCATCACATCAGGATAGGTGTAAATGCTACAATCTGACAGCCATAAACGCACCGTTTCCATGTAGGTATAATAATCTTGATTATTGATAGTCAGAGGAAATCTTCGATAGAAGTTTCCAGCAATCTGATTGTGATTAGTGGTAGCTCCTACCATTGGGATAATTTCTCCTTGACGATATTCATTTTTATCTTCGGACGTTTCCTCTAGGGCGAGATATTCTTCGGGAGTATAATATTTAGTTTCGGTAGCGCTTAACATTTTTGACTCTCCTTCCTATTCTATTTTCTAGGATACAGCATTTCCCTAAAAAGAGACAAAGTTATCCTTGAGGAAGGTTATCAATTGAGTGGCTCGGAAAAGTGTATCTTAAATATCTCAGTAATCCGCTGACGCGCTTAGGAACGAACAAAATAGGGAATATTTTTTAGTTTTGCTTTTGCTTCTGCGGTCTATTGTAGTTGATCGGAAAAATCTAGAGCGTCCATAGATTTAACATATAGTAGTCCGTCTATTATACCAAAAAAGATTAGCTATTTTGAGATAATGAGTTTCTTGATAGCGACTCTTTTTCACCTTTCTTTTAATTTTAGGTTTCTGCTAGGTCAAAATTTACTCTTTGATATAAATCTTGAAAAGAAATCTGCCAATCCACCGACACCAATTGTAAAACCGCATTTTCCCCCGTGACGAAATCAATTAACCATTGATCATCCTTTTGTTTATAGTAACGTTCCACACTATAACTAGATTGTTCGATCAGAATATATTCCTGAAAAGTTGGCAGAGAACGATAGAATTTAAACTTATCTCCTCGGTCATAAGCTTGGGTAGAATTAGAGAGAACTTCGACAATAATTAAAGGATTGATCACGTTAGATTGACTATTCCCTTGATAGAGAGGTTGACCTTTAATCACCATCACATCGGGATAGGTGTAAATACTATAATCTGACAGCCATAAACGCACCGTTTCCATGTAGGTATAATAATCTTGATTATTGATATTTAAGGGAAAATTACGGCAAAAATTTAGACAAATCTGATTGTGATTAGTGGTGGCTCCTACCATTGGGATAATTTCTCCTTGACGATATTCATTTTTAACTTCGGACGTTTCCTCTAGGGCGAGATATTCTTCGGGAGTATAATATTTAGTTTCAGTAGTGGTTAACATTTTTGACTCTCCTTCCTATTCTATTTTCTAGGATACAGCATTTCTCTAAAAAGAGACAAAGTTATCCTTGAGGAAGGCTATCAATTGAGTGGCTCGGATTATATTTTTTCCTTAATCTCCGGCAAAAAATGCTGAGAAATCCATAATTAAAAATCTAACTATCAAAATTGCTCACGCTAAGGGTTAAGATAAACTAGATAAATAGTTTTATGTTTAGTTTCTCCTATGTTTAACTGGTTCCGTCGTCAGAAAGTCCAACCCGAACAAGAACAAGCACCCCCCGCACCCGTAGAGGAAACCCCCAGCGAGGCAACCCCGACGACTAGCGAGGCAACCAGTCAGGAAGAGTATTTAGATTGGGCCAAAAAAGCCTTTAAAAATATTCAAGAGAAAAAAGCCACGGCCGAGGCCGTCGTGAGCGAAACCCCTGAAACATCCATTGCTGAAACGGAACCTCTGCAAGAGGAAGAACCGGTTAAAGAAGAAGAAACCGAGGATAATACCCCCGCATGGCTGAAAAAATCCGATCGCCTCGAAATTCTCAAAGAAACCGCCATCGAAACCCCCACAGAACCGGATGAAGATTTTATCTGGTCAGCCAAAGTTTTAGCCAATCAGGGACGACAAGCAGAGGACGTTTCAGAAGAAGAAATCACCTGGTTAAAAAAATTGCGTCAGGGTTTAGGCAAAACGCGCCGCAGCTTGGTCAATCAGCTTAAGGCCGTGGTCGGTCAGGGTCCCCTCAATCAAGATGCGGTGGAGGAAATTGAAGCTTTATTGCTTCAGGCCGATGTGGGGGTAGATGCCACCGATTATATTATCACTACCCTCCAAAATAAGCTAAAACAGGAAGCTTTGCCCCCCGAAAAAGCGATCGAATATCTCAAAGAAATTATCCGCGAGATTTTAGATGCACCTTTAGCCAATTATAGCAACCCCGGTTTTGAGCCAGAAAAAGGCAAATTAAATATCTGGATGCTCACAGGAGTTAACGGAGTCGGTAAAACAACAACTATAGGCAAATTAGCCCATTTATCTAAACAATCTGGCTATAGTTGTATAATCGCCGCTGCCGACACCTTTCGCGCTGCCGCCGTGGAACAGGTGAAAGTTTGGGGAGAGCGATCGCAAGTCGAAGTAATTGCCAACCCGGGCAAAAATACCGACCCGGCCGCCGTGGTGTACGATGGCATCGAAGCCGCTAAATCCAGGGAGATAGAATTACTTTTAGTAGATACGGCGGGAAGATTGCAGAATAAAAAGAACTTAATGGCAGAATTAAGCAAAATTCGCCGTATTATCGACAAAAAAGCCGAGAGTGCCGTGGTGGAATCCCTTCTAGTTCTCGATGCCACTTTAGGACAAAACGGGCTGCGACAGGCAGAAGTTTTCTCGGAAGCTGCCCAATTAAGCGGCGTGATCCTGACTAAAATCGATGGTACAGCTAAAGGGGGTGTCGCCCTTGCCGTAGCGCGTCAGCTTAACCTCCCGATTCGCTTTGTGGGTGCTGGGGAAGGAATCGAGGATCTGCGGCCTTTTTCCAGTTACGAATTCGTGGAAGCTTTACTGAGTGGCGATTAATCTCACCCTAGCGATCTTTCATAATCTTTTCATGCTTGCTTCATAATTGTCTCATTTTTAGTTATGCTAGAACTGGAGACTCGGGATAACAACTATGCAAAGGACAATTACAGTTAGTCATCTAGGAGTATATTATCGCGGCGTGGAAGCCCTACGGGATATCACCCTGAAAATTCATCCAGGACGATTAACCGGTATCATCGGTCCCAACGGTGCGGGTAAAAGTACCCTGATCAAAGCCATGCTAGGATTAATTCGCGTACAACAGGGAAGCG
Organism: Microcystis sp. M49636_WE2; assembly: GCF_030065375.1. Classification (NCBI taxonomy): domain Bacteria; kingdom Bacillati; phylum Cyanobacteriota; class Cyanophyceae; order Chroococcales; family Microcystaceae; genus Microcystis; species Microcystis sp. M49636_WE2. The sequence continues at coordinate 3,571 of NZ_JASJFG010000992.1, forward strand.
TTAACTATCAAGGGCAATCTCTACAGCAACAACTGGATAAAGTCGCTTATGTTCCCCAAAGATCTCAAATCGACTGGACCTATCCCGTCACCGCTTGGGATGTGGTAATGATGGGGAGAGTCAGAAAAACGGGTTGGTTTCGTCCTTTTTCCCATATTAGTCGTCAACAGGCTTTAAATGCCCTAGAACGGGTGGAAATGGCTGATTTGCGCCATCGTCCCCTCGGTCAGCTGTCGGGGGGACAACAGCAAAGAGTCTTTTTAGCCAGATCTTTGGCCCAAGAAGCGGAGATTTTCTGTTTTGATGAACCTTTCGTTGGGGTAGATCAAAAAACCGAGGGGGTTCTTTTTAATATCTTTGGTGAGTTAGCCCAAGAAAATAAAATTGTCATGGTGGTTAACCATGATTTAGGCGAATCTATCACCCATTTTGCTGATTTAATCCTCTTAAATAAAGAATTGATCCTCGCCGATCAACGATCTAAGGTCTTAACTGATTTTAATCTCCGGCGTGCATACGGGGGTAAAGTCTCCTTCTATGATGCCATGACACCACCAGATCATCGCCGATCAAGTCTCGATTATCTCGATCGCTTCTCGAAAAACAATGCGATAAACTAGAAGCGAAGATATTTTGGCTGACTGCCGATAGGGACACCAATGACAACTATTTCCCCGCAAGAAGTAACAGGAACGATCGAACTGGCTCCTAACTATCGAATTCCCCTGTTTTTGGTAATTTTATCGCTGCCTTTACTCTTTTTACAGGTCTGGCTCGGAATAATTTTCTCCCTGTTAGGCCTATTCTTGATGTTCCAGACTACCCGCATTCGCCTCCAGTTTACCCCCACTTCCCTAGATGTCTATCTGTCCGGGCAACAAATTCGCTCCTTTCCCTACCAAGAATGGCAAAATTGGCGAATTTTCTGGAACAAAGTCCCGATCCTGTTTTATTTCAAAGAAATTAACAGCATTCATTTTTTGCCCATTATCTTTGACAGCGCAACCCTGAGACTGTGCCTGGAAAAATACTATCCTTTAGCAGCATCGCAAGCGATCGACTCAGAAGCGAACTAAGATTGAGATAAAATAAAATCTAGCTAATAGCGTCTTAAGTGGGTAGGTGTTAAAAATTGTCAGATCCCCCCGCCTATCGGCACCCCCCTTATTAAGGGGGGCAGGGGGGATCCCCCCGCCTATCGGCACCCCCCTTATTAAGGGGGGCAGGGGGGATCGAAGGCAAGATATATCGTCTATTAATTAGAACCACTTACTTAATTACCTGCCTTGGCCCTCTGTTCGCTCTGCATTTCTAAAGCCGATGAATTCAGAAGATTTTAATGTTTTACCCCTTGACAAAATGACAGACTTACCCAATGAATCTGTCGAAGAATTTAGTTTTGATGATCTCTGGAACGATCG
>NZ_JASJFG010000165.1:0-10066 GCF_030065375.1 Microcystis sp. M49636_WE2
AACTAAGGTTCGGGTGGATTCCCTATTGACTCTGTACCATCTTTTTCACACGAGGTATATCATGGCTATCATCTACGTTAAATCCGGTTCTACTGGTAATGGTTCGGCTTGGAATAATGCTTATGGCAGTTTAGCAAGTGCCATAACTGCGGCACAAGCTGGCGATGAGATTTGGGTGTCTGCGGGGACGTATAAACCCACGACGGGGACTGACAGAACCGCGAGTTTTACCCTAAAAAATAATGTCGGGATTTATGGCGGATTCGCCGGAACAGAAACCGCAGTAAATCAGCGTAATATTACCACTAATGTCACGATTTTAAGCGGTGAAATTGGTGTAGCGGGGATTGCGGATAATTCTTATCATGTTGTTACAGGAAGTAGTACGAATAATACAGCGATTCTCGACGGTTTTACGATTACGAAGGGGAATGCTAACGGTACGACGGGAAATCAGGGTACTGGTGGCGGAATGTACGTCAATAATGGCAGTCCTACCGTCAGAAATACAGTTTTTATTGATAATAATGCTACTTCTGGAGGTGGATTATACAACGAACAGGGTAGCAATCCTTTTCTGTCGGATGTACGGTTTGAATTTAATACTGCTACGGATGGAGCGGCGATTTATAATCGTTTGAGTAGTCCCTTCATTACTAATGCCACTTTTCGACTGAATACGGCGGTTAATAACGGTGGTGCGCTTTACAATGCTAGTAGTAGTAGTCCTACGGTGACTAATGCTGTTTTTACCCGAAATACAGCGACTACAGCCGATGGGGGTGCGGTTTACAATATCTCAAGTCTTCCTAATTTCACTAATGCTGATTTTAGTGGGAATGTGGCGGCGCGAGGAGGCGCGATTTCTAATAATTCTAGTACCATTGGTTTAAGTAATAGTATTATCTACGGAAACCAAGATCGACGTGGTACAGGACCAGAAATTTTTAACAATGGCGGTACGATTAATACGAACAATAGCATCATTAAGGGGGGTGTCTTTAATGGTACGGATGTTGATCCCAAGTTTGTTAATGCGAGTGGGGATGATTTACGCTTATTAGCGGGTTCTCCTGCGATTGATGCTGGTAATTCTGCCTCATTACCAACGGATCGTCAAGATATTGACTCAGATGGCAATACTACAGAAGCTACGCCTTTAGATTTGGCGCGTAATCCCCGTATTGCTGGTTCTAGTGTGGATATTGGCGCGTTTGAGGGTGCAACTACACCACCAACTGCGACTAAGCGGATTATTTATGTGAACGCGGCAGCGACAGGGGGTAATAGTGGTACTTCTTGGACGAATGCGTTTACTGATTTACAAGCAGCGTTAAATGCTGCACCCTTATTAGGGGATGAAATTTGGGTGGCTGCGGGTACTTATAAACCGACGACAACCACAGACAGGACAGCAACTTTTACCCTGAAAAACCAAGTTAAGGTTTATGGGGGTTTTGCTGGAACTGAAACGACTTTAGAGCAGCGAAATGTTACCAATAATGTCACTACTTTAAGTGGCGATATTGGAGGAACAACGAATGCTCAGGATAATGTTTATCACGTTCTTACTGCGAGTTTTACCAATAATACAACGGTGTTAGATGGGTTTACCATTGCAGCAGGTAATGCCAATGGTACGGGAACGGATCAAAATAATGGTGGTGGTATTTTTATCAATGATGGTACTCCGGTTTTGAGTAACCTAATTTTTGATAATAATAATGCTAGTAATCGTGGTGGGGGATTATATAACACAGGTGCGAGTAATCCTACCTTAACTAATGTTACTTTCCGTAATAACAATGCTGCTAATGGTGGAGGTATCTTTAACAGGGGTAGCAGTAATCCTACCCTGACAAATGCGACATTTACTAGCAATAATGCCAGTAGTCAAGGTGGTGCTATCTATAACGAAAGTAGTAGTAATCCTACTCTCAATACTGCTACTTTTACCAACAATACAGCCACTAATAATGGTGGTGCAATTTTCAATACCAGTAGCAATCCTACCCTCAATAATGTCACCTTCACTAATAACCGAACAACTGCTGGTGGTGGTGCTGGTGGTGCGCTTTACAATGGTAGTAGCAGTAATCCCACCCTCAATCAAGTTAGCTTTCAACAAAATAGTTCGAGTGATGGGGGTGCAATCTACAATAGCAGTAGCAGTCCTATCCTAACTGATGTAACTTTTGGTAGTAATAGTGCTACTTTTGGTGGTGCTATTTCTAACAACAGTAGCTATACAGCAGGGGGGACTAATTTTCATCTAACACGGGTTACTTTTACTAACAATAGTGCTAGTAATGTGGGTGGAGCAATCTATAACTCCAGTAGTAATCCCAGAATGACTAATATAACCTTTACTGGAAATACGACTACTAATCCAGCATCGGGTGGAAGTGATTCAGGCGGGGCAATTTACAACACAAGTAGCAGTCCTACTATCAATAGCACTACATTTAGTCAGAACAGCGCAAATAGCGATGGTGGTGCTATTTATAATATCCTTAGTGTCCCAACTTTGACTGATATTACCTTCACCAACAACAGTAGCATTAATGGTAATGGTGGAGCGCTATTCAACTATTGGGGGAGCAATACCACGCTAACCAACGCTAACTTTAATTTGAATAGTGCTAACAATGGGGGCGGTGGTGCTATCTTTAATACTTATCTTGTTGGCAACGGCACTGCTGGTACAGGTAGTACCATTAATCTAATTCAGAATAGTTTTCAACAAAACAGTGCTAGTAGTGGTGGTGCAATTTTCAATAACGGTGCTTCTAATGCTCTCAGTAATTCCAATCTGACTAATGTTAGCTTCAGTCAAAATACTGCTAGTAGTGGTGGTGGCGCAATTTATTCTACAAATAGCAGTTCTACCCAAACTAATGTTACTTTCAGCCGTAATAATGCAACCGGTCAAGGAGGAGCAATTTTTACTAATGGAGGTGGTGCTAATACCTTAGTTAATACCAGCTTTTATGGTAATGCTTCTAGTGCTGGTAGTGCTATTCGGAATGAGGGAAATACCCCTACTCTCCGTAATAGCATCATTTGGGGACATGGGGGAACAGCTATTTCAGGGAGTGCTACCATCACTAATAGTATCGTACAGGGAGGATATACGGGAACAGGAAACGTCACCGTTGATCCTTTAACCCTTGCAACTGCAATATTTGTTGATCCCAACTTCGATGACTTGCGCTTAAAAAGCGGTTCCCCTGCGATAGATGCAGGTAGCAATACTTTCCTCCCCGCAGACAGTCGAGACTTAGACAAAGACGGAAACACCACCGAACCCCTATCCCAAGACTTAGGGAATAATCCTCGCGTTAACGGTACTACAGTTGATATAGGTGCTTTTGAATTTACAACCCCCGTCAATCAACCTCCTGTTATCACCAATAAAACCTTTACCATTGCTAAAAGTATTGCGGTGGGTGCTACCGTTGGTACTGTCCCCATTAGTGACCCCGAAAATAACCCTTTCACCGTCAGTATCACTAATGGTAATACTGACACAGATAACGACGGAACTCGTCCTTTTGCCATCAGTAACGCAGGAGTAATTACTGTTACTGACCCTGGTGATTTTGGCACAAATACAAGCTTTAATCTGACCATTGCTGCTAGTGATGGTAGCGCGACAGGAACAGGTAATGCAGTTATTAACTTAAATAGTCCGCCTACTGTTAATAACGCCACCTTCTCTATTGTTAACAACAGTGCGGTGGGTGCAACTGTTGGTACTGTCACCGCCAGCGACCCGGAAAACAATCCCTTGACATTTAGCATTACTAATGGTAATACGGACACAGATAATGACGGCACTCGTCCTTTTGCCATCAACAACTCAGGGGTAATTACCGTTACCGACCCCGGTGATTTTGGGACAAATAACAGCTTTAATTTAACCGTCACCGCGAATGATGGTAACGCCACAGGAAACGGTGCAATTGTTGTTAACCTAACCAGTCCTGTCAACCGTCCCCCAGTGGTTAATGATGCTGTGTTTAGCATTTCTAAAACCAGTCCTAACGGTACAGTCGTCGGGACAATTAACGCCACTGACCCCGACAATAACCCCTTAACCTACAGTATCACCGCCGGAAATCCCGATACTGATGGGGACACTATCAAAGCCTTTGCTATTAGTAATACTGGGGTAATTACCGTTACCGATGCTAATGATGTCAGCGCACAAACTAACCCCTTTAACCTGACAATTCAAGCCAGTGACGGCGCTTTAACCGATACGGGTATCGCTACCGTTAACCTCAGTAATGTCAATCCTCTCAGCTTCCAACTGAAACTGTATGAGGATAATAACGGGACAGTTGGTAATGAAATTACTGGGAATAATCCTATTCTCGGTAATAGCTTCTTTGCGGAAATCCTCGTCGGTGATATTCGTACCAATGCAGCCGGTTTAATCATTAACTCCCTTGATTTTGGCTTCGCCGCCGATGTTGCTCAAAATATCAACAACTTCGCTGATATTGGCAATGTCAACAGTCCCCTAGTTACTTCTAATTTCACCCTATTCCGAGACGGGACTTTAGACAATACTAACGGACTAATTGATAACTTAAGTGGCGGTTCCGTCCCGCAAGCAAGTTTAGGTACAGCCATTGGGGTTAATCAATTAAATCGCTTTAGTTTGCTACGATTTAACGTAGTCGGGACACGGGACAACTCCAACTTAAACCTCACCTTTGATCCTTCTCAAATTGGTTTTGCTGATGGCACATTTGCTGATCCTAATGGTACTTTAAGCTTAACCCGTAATATCATTATCAATGATGCTCCCATCGTCGGTAGTATTAACAACGTCAACCTCGCCGAAAGAAACGCAGCAGGTACAGTAGTAGTAGCCGGTAACTTAGTCGAAGCAACCGATGATAATTACGGACAAACTCCCACCTTTAGCCTCAGTACCTCTCCTAAAGATGGCTCAGGAAATGACCTTTTTGCTATCAATGCAACCACTGGAGAAATTACCCTCACTCAAGCAGGTTCTAATACCATTGACTATGAAAGTGGAGTAATATCCTATCAATTGGGAGTCAAAGCAACCGACGGTTATAAACTCTCTACGGAAAAGACATTTAACGTTAATATTACTAACGTTAATGAAGGGACAATCGTAGTAGATAAAAACGCCATCACCTTCGGCACAAAACTCTCCCAATACCGCCAAGGTGCAACCGATAGCCTCTTTGTCCGTCCCAATTTTGCTGACCGAACCCAATACATTGATATTACTAATACCGCAGTGGGAACTAACGATGTACTCGCCATTGCTGGTATTACTGTCAATGCACAAAATGTCACCACAGATGCCAATTTTGCCAATGGAGACATACTGCTAAACCCCGGACAAACTCGACGTATTGCTTTAGCATATACACCCAAAGCAGCGCGAGAAAACTTTAATTTGGCTAACGGTTTAGTCATCAACAGTAATGCTCAAAACAATTCCGCTTTGAACATTCAACTAACAGGGAAATCAACCTTTAACAGTGATATTTCCTACGATGGACGGGTGAATTTAACCGACTTAACTACCTTACAACGTCCGGGGTTATTTGGTAGTAGCAGTGGACAAACTAACTATGACCCTACTGCTGATATTACCGGAGATGGAAGAATTAATCTGTCCGAATTGGTTCCCTTAAATTCTGAATTTGGGTTAGTTATTTAGATTAACTCTGTAGGTTGGTTTGACCCAAGAAAACCCAACAATTCAGATTAATTATGATGGCTTTTGATTAGGTTTGATGGGTTAGCGCACTTCCTAACCCATCCTACAAAATAAAGGTTCAGGTAAGGGTTCATTATCTGCTTGATAAGCAATCATTAGCGATTCTATAGCTTATTTTCCATTAGCGACAGCTTCCTCATAAGTATCTCCATGAGTACGCCAATATTGCCCTGGAAAATCAGGCAATGCAGCCAAAAAACAATTATCTTCATCAGACCATTGAATCACCATGCGATATTTAATTTGTGCCATTTTCTTGATTCCTCTTAACTTCTTTTTCTTGATACAGTTTGGCATCGGTACTGTCTTTTCCAGAAACAGTAACTTTACCAGAGTACAAATGATGTACCCAGTTAGTGTGACTTCCCTTGCCGGGTTGTAGCATTTGTTTTAACTCACTAACTTTTTTAACTCAGGAGAACTACATTATGTCTAGTCTGACTACTCAATTCAACCTCAAAACTGATAATAGTGGCCTAGTGGGAACTATTATTAATAGTCCTCTCCGTGTAGGCGATAGATTTTTTGTAGAAATTTTAATGGAAAATAGTGATATTAATCCAGTCGGTATCACTAGCAGTGCCATTAATTTATCCTTCGATCCTCGCTCAATTCAAAACATCGATAATCCTTTCACTCCCTCAGATATCAATAGTCCTCTTGTTACCTCTAGGTTCCCCTTTGGACGGACGGGAATCTTAGACAATACCAATGGTTCAATTACTAACTTAGGCGGCGGTGCTTTCCCCTTAGCAGGCATTGGTTCACCTCTGGGAATTAATCAATTGGATACTTTTAGTTTATTGCACTTCCAAGTAATCGGCAATGGTAATTCTAGTCTGGTACTTAATATTGATTTATCTCAAACTGGTTTTAGCGATGGCAGTGTTGCCAGTTATTCTGGCAATCAAAGTCAGTTTATAAAAATAGTTCAAGTGGGTTCATCGACAGCTATTCCCGAACCTTCTACAATTTTGGCAATAGTAATATTAGGGTTAGGTGTATTGCTGTCTAAAAAGCGCAATCAAGACAATAGTAATGATGGTTAATTGATGTTTTTCGGGGACGTAAGCGATCGAGTTTACATCCCCGTGTGTAGTTTAGTCAACTTGGTTCATTATGCAAATCGATGTTACACTTAGCTGGAAACCCTATCCGGCAAGGGATTAATTCAATTTAGAGCGGGAAAAAAACACGAAAGACTTATCTGGAAGGTGTTTCAATCCCTTAGGCTCCTGATAAACCGCCGAGAAGCATACCAAACTCAGAAGAGCCATTTTCAGTAACAACCTTATCTGTAAGAAAGCTGCAACAAAAAAAGGACACAAGTTACCTTGTGTCCTTCCCGAAGCTAAGAACTTAATTTTTATTTAGCGTCGGAGAATTCCGCATCGATGACATCATCGCCACCACCAGCACCACCAGAGGGGCCATTGTCATTATTGCCACCGGTGGGATTGCTGGGGGCCCCTTGCTGATACATACTGCTGCCGATCGCGTAGAGGGCTTGTTGTAATTCCGGTAGGATGGTTTTGATCTTACCATCATCGTCTTGAGCGATCGCTTCTTCCAGTTCCTTAATCAATGCCTGGGCTTTATTTTTCTCGGATGGGGGAACCTTATCGCCCAACTCGGCTAACTGCTTCTCAGCTTGATAAACCAGGGAATCAGCTTGATTTTTGCGTTCAATGCGTTCGCGACGTTCCTTATCGACTGCGGCGTTCGATTCTGCCTCATTTACCATGCGTTCCACTTCATTTTGGGGCAAGGTAGAAGCGCCGGTGATGCTGATCGATTGTTCTTTTCCTGTACCTTTATCCTTAGCGGTGACATTTAAAATACCGTTAGCATCGATGTCGAAGACCACTTCGATTTGAGGCACACCACGAGGAGCGGGAGGGATGCCATCGAGTCGGAAAGTTCCCAAACTCTTGTTATCTTTGGCCATTTCCCGTTCCCCTTGCAGGACGTGGATTTCCACGTTAGTTTGTCCATCCACTGCTGTGGAGAAAACTTCCGATTTTTTGGTGGGGATAGTGGTGTTGCGGGGAATAATCCGCGTCATCACACCGCCGAGGGTTTCCACACCCAAAGACAGGGGCGAAACATCAAGCAGAAGAATATCTTTGACTTCACCGGCGAGAACACCACCTTGAATAGCGGCACCTACGGCTACCACTTCATCGGGGTTAACGCTTTGGTTAGGATCTTTGCCCAGAACTTTTTTAACTAATTCTTGAACGGCGGGAATCCGGGTTGAACCACCGACGAGAACCACTTCATCGAGGGCAGATTTATCGATTTTGGCATCACGGATGGCGTTTTCGACGGGAATCCGACAGCGATCGATTAAATCGGCGCAAATTTCCTCAAATTTAGCTCTGGTTAGGGTAGTATCTAGGTGTTTTGGTCCTTCGGCGGTAGCTGTGATGAAGGGCAGGTTAATTTCCGCTTGGGTAACGCTAGAAAGTTCAATTTTGGCTTTTTCTGCCGCTTCTGTGAGACGTTGCAGGGCCTGTTTATCTTGACGGAGATCTATTCCTTCAACTTTTTTGAATTCTCCGGCTAGATAATCAACGATTTTTTTATCGAAGTCATCACCACCGAGATGAGTATCTCCAGAGGTAGCGAGAACTTCAAAGACACCATCACCCACTTCTAGAACCGATACGTCAAAGGTTCCCCCACCCAAGTCAAAAACAAGAATGGTTTCGTTAGCTTTTTTGTCTAATCCGTAGGCAAGAGAGGCGGCGGTGGGTTCGTTGATAATGCGGAGAACTTCAACCCCAGCAATTCTCCCGGCATCTTTGGTGGCTTGACGTTGGGAGTCATTAAAATAAGCGGGTACGGTGATGACTGCTTGGGTAACGGTTTCGCCGAGGTATTTACTGGCATCTTCCACCAGTTTCCGCAGTACCTGGGCGGAAATTTCTTCGGGGGAGAATTGTTTGCCCTGGGCGGGACAGTCTAATTTAACGTTGCCGTTGCCGTCTTGGAGAGTTTTGTAGGATACTTCTGTGGCTTCGTTGGTAACTTCGTTGAATTTCCTGCCGATGAAGCGTTTGACGGAATAAAAAGTATTTTGCGGGTTCATTACCGCTTGACGTTTGGCGATTTGTCCTACTAGGCGATCGCCACTTTTGGCGTAGGCTACGACTGAGGGCGTGGTTCTAAATCCTTCGGCGTTGGCGATAACGGTGGGTTTACCCCCTTCCATAACCGCAACGCAGGAGTTAGTCGTCCCTAAGTCAATTCCAACTACTTTTCCCATAATCTTTGTGCTGCTCCGATACAAATTATAGTGACTTCTAGAATCGGAACTGTACTCGGTTTTTAGGCGATACCCACCCCTATCAGTTCCTTTGTTATCTCTATAGTGCAAAATAACCCCGCTTTCTCGATAGTGTAGGTATCCGAACCTTTTTGGTAGTATTACAGTAGTCGGTAAACCTGCGGTAAAAGTCAAAAATTCTCCTGGGAGGCAGTCTGAACGGGTAATTTATACTAAATCCTGTTTAAAAAGTATAGGATAGTGGGGTGTAGGATGTGGGGAGAAACAATTCATAACTTGGGAGTTAATCACACTATTAAAAACGGATTTGGTATTAGATAGTCAACAGCTTATCCTCTGTGCTAAAACACGATCACTGATAACAATTTATCTAATTCATCGCAGAATCTCAATTGCCTTATTGTCTTGGTTGTATCCGCTTTTAACCTGATTATTTCATAAAAACTATGGCTTACGAAACTCTGGAACTTTCCACACCGACACCGATTTTATCTTGGGCTGGGCATGAATTGGGACCCCAAGAAACCCAAATGGCCAAAAATGTCGCTTCCCTCCCTTTTGTTTATAAACACATTTCTTTAATGCCCGATGTTCACTTGGGTAAAGGCGCTTTAGTCGGTTCGGTGATTGCCACCAAAGATGCCGTAATTCCCGCCGCCGTCGGAGTCGATATCGGTTGCGGCATGGCTGCCCTAAAAATGCCTTTTACTGGTGAACAATTGCAGGGAAAACTTAAAAAAATTCGCCTCGATGTGGAGGCGAATATTCCCGTCGGTTTTGCTGAAAATAAGGAAGTGGATAGGGATGTAACTAAATGGCCAAAATGGGCGGAATTTAAACAAATTCATCGAGGCGTACAAAACCTAGAGAAAAAAGCCCTTAAACAAATGGGTTCTCTGGGGGGTGGTAATCACTTTATCGAAATTTGTTTAGATACAGACAATCAAGTTTGGTTAATGCTCCATTCCGGTTCTAGAGGTATTGGTAATCAACTGGCCCAA
>NZ_JASJFG010000813.1:0-3490 GCF_030065375.1 Microcystis sp. M49636_WE2
AGCACTTTTTCTCGGTCAATGATTAGGATAAGTTATAACTTAAAAATTAATCAACAACTAAAGCTTATGCTTGTAGCTAAGTGAAATCATTGATTAAGAGACCTGTACTTTTCAATGACTTTTTCAGCAAACCCTAATTATACCAGAATAATTGCCAACAAAACTGTCTAGTAATTTTAATTATTAATCCGGCCATCGGGCATAATTGCACCGCGGAAGTTAACTCCTATGAGATTAGCACTCATTAACTCAGCACGAGTTAGATTAGCATTACTTAAATCGGCACTGGTGAGATTTGCTCTGGCAAAGAAAGCATCGACTAAATCCGCTTCCCTGAGATTAACTCCTGAAAGATTAGCCCTTCTTAAGTCAGCATGACTCATTGTTGCCGCTTGAAAATTAGCTTGACTAAGATTAGCTCGATCGAGTTTTATTTGAGTCATAATTGTACTATGGAAATTTGCACCCATTGCCTCCGTATCGCTCATTTTTGACCGCACTAAATTGGCTCCCGCTAGATTTGCCCCCACTAAACGCGCCCCGATTAAATTAGCATCAGTGAGTAAAGCACCTTGGAGATTAGCATTAGTTAAATCCGCTTTTCTGAGGTCAACATCACACAAATTAGCCTCCTTGAAATTGGCTCCTACTAGATTAGCTCGCACCAGATTAACCCCTTTCATATTAGCCCCTTGCAGGTCGGCGCGATAGAGATTAGCCGCTTGTAAATTAGTGTTACAATTTTTATTTTGCCGACGCATATTTGTTCCCCGCAAACAAGCACCAGTGAGGTTAGCACTACTTAAATCAGCCCCTCGTAAATCCGCCCCGATCAAGTTAGCATCAAGTAGAATAGCTAGGGTTATATCAGTATCACGAAGATTAGCCCCTTGTAGCATCGCTCCGTGTAAATTGGCACTGCGTAAATCTGCCCCATTTAAGTCAGCTTGGTTGAGACTAGCACCACTTAAATTAGCTGTCACAAGATTAGCTTGAGCGAGATTAGCCCGGTTAAGATAGGTAAAGAGAAGATTGGAGCCGTGTAGATCTGCTTGATTTAAAACAATGCCAATTAAGTCAGCACCAACTAAATTAACTCCGGGTAATTTTAAGCCACTAAATTGAGTTTCTCCCGCGGCATAACGTGCAATTAATTCGTTTGGTTTCATAGGTAGAATATCCAGATAAATTGGGGTAAAAAATTAGAGAATTCTTTGTAAAGCTTGCAACAGAATACTGGCGGTTTGAACGTTAGCATCCCTATCCATTTGGGTGTGAGCAATATTGTATAGTTGAATTTCGATATCCTTGAGAGATTTCCCGCTTTGGATGAGTTGTTGTAGTAAATCTTCTAGGGTATAACTTCGCAGGGTTAACCAATCTTGACTGCTCTGATCCCAAGGATAAAATAGGAGCGAGAAAATCAATATTTTAGCTCGTAAAGGATTAGCATAATGCAAAATTTCTAAACGAATTTCAAAGGGGTCGTAGGCAGGAATTTGTGGGGAATTACTGGGGTTATTGTTTAAGAAAGCTGGCTCGGCAAAGGGTAATTCCATTCTTACTTGCGGTTCACTTATAGCGATGCTCGAAGAGGCAAAATCCACAGGTTTACTTCTAGTTCTAGAGGAGGAGAAAGATGCAGTTTTAGCCGAAGAATCACAATCATCATTTAGATGAACCATTTGATCGTTAAAGATTTCACTTTTTGACTCATTATCCTCTTCTTTGTAATCGTTATTAGTATTGTAGAGAGGCTCTAGCTGGGTAAGAATAATATCGGCTAGGGCTAGGTAGAGAGCTTTTTTATTAATATTTTCGGCAATTTGGTTGAGAGTTTGTCGCAAGCTTAAAAAATCAGGATTGTTTTGCCGAAGTTCTAAAACAATATTTTTTAAGCCATAATTATTAATCACTGATCGATCATTTTCCCAACGATTTTTACAGGCGGCAAACATTAATTTTTGAATTCTCTCCGTCTCTAGATGATTTTCTAGGCTACTAACCACCTGTCTTAAGGAATTATCTTCCTCGTTGTTGACAGCATTAATAACAGCAGTTAACCTAGGGTTAACTGCTGTTATTAATGGTGATAATTGGGTTTCATAGGCGGCAGCAATACCACCATATAATTTACTGATTTGCTTAATAATAACCTTGGCTACGCCCGCATAAACTTCATGATGATTTAGGGTTTTAACTAATTCATAAACAGAAAAAGTTAATTGTTCATTACTGGTTTTGAGTTGCACTAACTCCTTCACCAATTCTTCCATAGCCACACCCTCTAAAATATTAGGAGCATTTTCCCAATATTTTTTACAGATACAAAAGATTAATTTTTTGATCCGTAATTTTTCTTCGTGGCTGTCGAGATAGCGAACTACCTCATTAAAAACGTCCATGGATAATTGCATAGTAACCTCTGATCCGAGAAAGTCGCCCACCCTCGCACACCCCTACTATGAGGTTATGCTATTGATCTCTCGCAAGTTAGCTTGCCGGAATATATAAGTTATTTCGGCTCTTCTGGCGCTCGAGGATATTCTAGCCTAAAAGCGTGCAGCTATTGAGTTCGGTTTGCTACATTTGGTCCCTAAAATTAGCAAAAGATTATTTTTTCGCCTTTCTCGTTTTTAGTACAAATGTTCGAGCAAAATCGGAGTAAAGTCTTTAAGTTTAGACGATCGATGCCCGATAGAGTTAGAGTAATCAGGGAGAAACTGATTTATCGAGAGGTCATATCAATCCCATGCTAGAACTCTACCAATTTGAATTATCTGCCTATTGTGAGAAAGTCCGTCTCATCCTCGATTATAAAGGACTTGCCTATAAAAAAAGGGACGTGGTGCCGGGGGTGGGACAATTGGACTTATTCCGTCTTTCCGGACAGCGACAGGTCCCGGTCCTCAAGGATGGTGATACTTATATCGCTGACTCGACGGAGATTGCTTTTTATCTTGATCGCAAGTATCCTGAAAAACCAATTATACCCACAGATCCCCTCCAACGGGGTCAATGTTTATTAATCGAAGAATGGGCCGATGAATCCCTGGGATTAAAAGGAAGAACCGCTTTTCTCGGCGCTTTTGCCCAAAATCAAAACTTTCGTACCGCTTTTTTACCCCGGGAAACTCCCGATTTTATGCGCTTGTTACTGGGTTCCATGCCGGGGGAATTAATTGATATTTTGGGGGCGGGTGTAGGTCTGGGAAAAGATGCTATCAATACAGCGAAAAAGGGGCTACAACAGGACTTAGAGGCTTTAAACCTCATTTTAGCCAATCGTCCCTATTTAGTCGGGGATCAGCCCACTTTAGCCGATTTAGCCGTGGCGGGATTGAGTGTACTGCTTCAGTTTCCCCAGGGTTCCTATCTCAACTTACCCAGGGAATTGCAAGGCAAGGGGATTCCGGGGTTAGCCGATAATAGCGCCTACGAGGGCTTTTTTGCTTGGCGCGACCGTCTTTATAGTCAATACCGTCAAACT
>NZ_JASJFG010000541.1:0-3527 GCF_030065375.1 Microcystis sp. M49636_WE2
GATTTATTAATTCTCGATGAACCTTCGGCAGCTTTATCTCCTATCTTAGTAACCAGCGTTTTTGAACAGATAAAAGCGATTAATCAGACGGGAACTGCAATTATTTTAGTGGAACAGAATGCCAAAAAAGCCCTAATGATGTCCGATCGAGGTTATGTTTTAGAAAGTGGTCAAGATCGTTTTCAGGGATCGGGTCAAGATTTACTCAATAACCCGAAAGTAGGGGAATTATACCTCGGGGCGGCTGATCATGGGGCCAAACGAGATGATTAGGAATTTGTTAAGGATTGAGGGGGATTTTGATTTCTTCCCGGAATTGGCTCTCCTAGGTTTGGTGGGTAAAATGTATTCTAAGATACATTTCTCCTAGCGAGGGGGTGGAACGAACCACAAAGACACAAAGGACACAAAGATCGATCGATCCTATATAATTTAAACTTATCACACAAAGTCGAGAAGAGCCCGGAATTTAGCGATAGGATAGTAATTGAGTACAAATCTCTACGGCCCTGATGTCAAGGTGGATAAGCCAGCAACCCCTAAATAGGGTCTGCTGAATAAATCTAAAAACCTTGTTGGGTAAGACTTTTAGACCTTTTGTCAATCAAAAAGTACTGGATCTGGGAGTGATCGGGGGTAAATTTAGGCACTTTTTCCCTGAAAATTAGGTAATTGGCCACCTCAAAACTGGTAAAACCCCACACCCCACACCCTGCCCCCAGGAAAAACTTTTTCAGCAAACCCTATTTATTAATCGATCAAGACAGTTGTGCTACTGCATTGAGAGCATAACTTTTAGTAATAAAAGGAGAAGTCATGGCTGTTAAAAGTCCTCCGTAATCAAGATTAAAACTGACTTCGCTTCCTACTTTTAACCTCTTGTTATGACTATCAAGAACTAGATGATCGCTACTAGAACCTAATATTTTTATCTCCTGACTTGTTTGTAATCCAGAGATAAGAACATCCTGTCTTCCTAATGCAATAATAACTCGACGGTGAATGCCTTGATCGATAAAGCTGGGAACATTACCAAAAGCATCTCGACCAATTTCTCCAGAGGGTAGAGATGGTTTATCTTTAGATTCGATTACTTCAGCAATTAACCGAAAAGCATCGGTATATAAGCCAGGTATCACTTGTCGATTAACTGTTTCACAACCTAATAAAATTGATTCTCCTAAACGCAGATTATTAATCCGACCAACTTCGCTACTTTTTTGATACCATTGATAGTTAGCAGAATTGCCTCCTGAAATAATCGGTAATTTTATTAAAAATTCCTGCTCAATTGTATCTGTTAACACAGATAATTTGCTCATATTATGGCTATCAGGTTTAATACCTCCATAACAAGCCAAATTACAACCCAGTCCAACAATTTTGATAAAGGGAAAAGCGAGGGTTTTTTTGATGAACTTGACGAGATCTTTCGGCAGTACACCTTCGCGTAAATCCCCTAACTCCGTCATGATAATAATGCGGTGTATTTTTTGCTTTTCTTGAGCATAATAGGAAAGTTCCTGAATTGTTGCTAATTCGGTATTTAAGCTGATATCTGCAATGTTAACCACTGATTCTGCTTGACTCAAGGCAGTACGCAACAGAACAAAAGTTGTCACTATTCCTGCTTGTTTCATTTTGAGAATATTTTCGATTCGAGAGTCAGCGATAAAGTTGACTCCACCTTGAATCATCGCCAAGGCGATCGAGGGATCACCCAAAATCGCTTTGGAAACTCCCATGACAGAAAGTCCCTTGCTGCCGTATAATTGGCAGAGTAAACGAGCATTATGGCGTATTTTCGGGAGAGAAATCTCGATTCTGGGTAAAAGGTCTTTCATCAGCCTATTTGCTCCCAATTGCGGGAATTGCAGCTAAAATTTCCCCTTTGATTTTCCGGTTTAATTTCGGAAAGCGATCGCATAAAGCTTGGACTAATTTCTCACATCCGTGTAACAAAACATCAGTAGTCGGTAACTGAAAATCTCGCTCATATTTGGCAATAATACGCTCAGTGGCTGCTGCGGTGAGATTTTCGTGATTAATCGCAATAGCGATAACTTTAGTGGGAGAAATTGCCTCAATTAGTGAAATTTCTTCCTGTAATTTTGGCATGGCTAAATGAGGAAAATCACAGCGAAATTTTCGGGCTGGGGGATGTTGTAAAATAATCCCATCGGGCCTACTTCCTTTCAAAATTCCCACGGAACTCATAAAAGCAGGATGACTCAGAGAACTTTGTCCTTCCACTAAAATAATATCGGGTTTTTCTTTCTCAAAAGCTTGAACCACAGCATTTTCAATTTCACCGATGACAAATTGAGAAACCAAAGCATCGATCGAAACCCCATATCTTGCTCCCTGCATCAAGCTAGTTTGTCCAGTAGCGACTAAGACAGACTTAATACCCAAGCCTTGGAGAGTTTGATTAACTGCCACCGCAGTGGTCATTTTTCCGCAAGCACAATCGGTTCCTAAAAAGGCAATAACGGGTATATTTACTTGGGAAATTTGCCCAGTAAATACATGAAGATCAGCTAATTGTGGTGGTTTACGAATGTCTGTAATTTGCACACCATACTGACTAGCTTGCTCCCTAAATTCTAAATCTTCGGAGAAGAATTGATGCAAACCATTAATAATATCCATTCCTTCTGCCATTGCTTCTAAAATTAGCAGCCTTTCTAGGGGGGGAATAAACGCTTCTAAGGGTGCTTTGCCGTAGATATAACAATTGGGAACATCTCTAAGTTTTTCTAAGGCTGTTTGTAAATTGGCAAAAATGGGAATATGATTTTTTTTATCTCCTAATGCTTCTCCCGCATCTTTTCCTGTTAAGGAACTATCCAGCACACCAACAATTGTATATATTTCTGATTGTCTGATCAAGCCAGCTGCCGTTTTTCCGTCCACACGTCCAAACTGATTTTCACAGTAAATTAAAGCCGTTTTTTTCGTTGATACCACTTTCTTAATCTCCTGAATATTAGATAATTGAAATTTCACTCCTAACTCCCAGTAAGTAGGGAGGCACAATTATTTGTAGGATGGGTTAGCGGTAGCGTAACATTAGCGGGCGTTGGGTTTCATGCTTCAACCCAACCTACGTTCATCTTATATTTAATTCCACCCACCTACTTAAGACTATTTATTCTTCTTCTTCTTCTATAGCATAATTATCTGGATCGATAATATCGTCTAGTTCTTCTAAAATTTGCGAATCGGGATGAGCATCAGATTGACGTAATTTTAATCTTCCTGTCCGTTCTAACCAATGGAGAAGGGTTTCTTTGGAAGTTATCTGCATAACAGGAATTGCCTGATAGCGAGGTTCTTGACTAAGAGAAGGATTAAATTTCATACCTGTTGAATTTCCTTTGAGAAGTTAACTCTATTGGTTGTTCTATTGTTGATCACGAAGCAACCCACAAAAAACTGAAAAAAATTGTCAAGTTTAGCAAAGTAAAAAAGTTCAGCTGTCAGATTTACTATTTGGACAGATAGATAGAGTCGGTTCCAATATA
>NZ_JASJFG010000563.1:0-3787 GCF_030065375.1 Microcystis sp. M49636_WE2
CCCCAATAGTATGGAATCAATTTTAGTGGCAGAAGGAACCCTGCAAGCGGCCGCCACCAAAGTTGTGGACACCAGTTGTATTATCGATGGTCGTATCGAACAATTGTTAGACACGGGATTTATCGAGGGACAGATACTCATTCCCCAATTTATTCTTCAGGAATTGCAGCAGTTAGCGGATGGCAGTAATGACCAAAAACGAGTCAGAGGAAGACGCGGATTAGATATCTTAAACCGGATGCAGCAAGAATTTCCCGAGCGCATTATCATTCATCCAGCCGATTATGAGGATATTAGCACCGTAGATGCTAAATTAGTCCATCTTGCCCAAGAGATTAACGCCACCTTGCTCACGAACGATTATAATCTCAGTAAAGTGGCCAATCTGCAAAAAGTCACCATCTTGAATGTCAACGATCTCGCCCAAGCAGTACGCCCGATCTACTTACCCGGGGATACTTTGGATCTGAAAATTCTCAAAGCAGGAAAAGAACCCACCCAAGGCATCGGTTATCTGGAAGATGGCACGATGGTGGTGGTAGAAGAAGGAAAAGATTATCTGGGGGGAGAATTGCGGGTAGTGGTGACATCTGCACTGCAAACCTCGGCCGGCCGGATGATTTTTGCTAAACCCCAAAATTCCCTGATTGCCTAAAGGTAATAAAACCGAAAAAATCCTCAAATACAAGGCCGGAGGGGATTGTATTTGAGGAATTTCATTTTTTAAGGGAAGTTAAGTCACTAATCGAACTATCTAGGGTCTGCTGAAAAAGTTTTTCCTAGGGGCAGGGTGTAGGGTGTAGGGTGTGGGGTGTGGGGTTTTACCCATTTTCAGGTGGTCAATTACCTAATTTTCAGGGAAAAAGTCCAGGAATTTTCCCCCCAATCACTCCAAAGGTCGGCACTTTTTGAGGGAAAAAAAGTCTAAAAACCTTGTTGGACAAGGTTTTTAGATTTATTCAGCAAACCCTATCTAGCCAATTGATACCTAATTAAGCTGGTTTATTGATTACAGCCATGGACTGACGAGCAAAACCGAAATAACTATCCCAGAATTGTTTCTGACTATCGAGGGCAACTTTGGTGGCGGTTTCTTGGGCGGTTAGGTAGGATTTCACCCATTCTTGTTGATATTCGAGGGATTTAACCAAAGTTTCTGGAAACTCAAACACTGGTGTAGTCGTGGGAAGACCATTACCCCAAGCGGACAGAAGCATTTTCTGCCATTCGGCTAGGTATTTTTGGTATTCCTCAAGATAATTGGTGTTCATAGAAGTCAAACCGCTAACTAGCCCATCTGGAAGGAGATGGTGAGAAAGTGGGGCGGTGTTGCCACCTTCTCGAAAGCAAAAACCGTGACGAGATAAAATATAATATTCTATCCCTTCCTTATATTATAACCTGAGTTTGCGATCAGCCCCAATCTTCATGCGATCGCCCTAGGCTGGCCCTATTTTTTTGGTGACTCGGAACTAACGCTAAAATAATCCTACTCTAGCCATTTTCTCCCAACTATGATCGATCGCCCTATTCATGTAATTGGTGGAGGATTAGCGGGGACTGAGGCGGCGTGGCAGATAGCCCAAGCAGGTATTCCCGTGATCCTGTACGAAATGCGCCCAATTCGCTCTAGTCCCGCCCACCATAGCCAATTTTTAGCCGAATTAGTCTGTAGTAACTCCTTTGGTGCCATGGCGGTGGATCGCGCCACCGGGTTACTCCATGAAGAATTACGACGCTTAAATTCTCTAGTTATTGCTCAGGCCGATCAGCACAGTGTCCCCGCAGGAGGGGCTTTAGCGGTTGATCGGGGGGTCTTTAGTCGAAATTTGACGGAAATCTTGGCTAACCACCCTCTAGTCACCTTAAAACGTCAGGAGATCACGGAAATTCCCCGGGATGGTATCGTCGTTTTAACCACTGGACCCTTAACCAGTGCTGCCTTGGCCGCAGATCTGCAAAATTTTGCCGGCCTGGACTATCTGAGCTTTTTTGATGCCGCTAGTCCGATTATTCTAGGGGAATCTATTGATCAATCGATCGCTTTTCTGGCCTCCCGTTACGATAAAGGTGAGGCTGCCTATCTCAATTGTCCCATGGATCGGGAACAATACCTGCATTTCTGGCAAGAGTTAAAACAGGCAGAACAAGCAGAATTGAAGGATTTTGAGCGAGAAAATGCCAAATTTTTCGAGGCTTGTCTGCCAATCGAAGAATTAGCCAGTCGGGGAGAGGATACCATGCGTTTTGGTCCCCTGAAACCGGTGGGATTAGCGGATCCCAGATATCCAGATCAACGTCCCTACGCAGTTATACAGTTGCGAATGGAAGATAAAGCGGGGCAATTGTGGAATATGGTGGGATTTCAAACTAATTTAAAATGGGGTGAACAAACACGGGTTTTCCGTCTGATTCCGGGGTTAGAAAAGGCCGAATTTGTCCGCATGGGGGTGATGCACAAAAACACCTTTATCAATTCTCCCCAGTTATTATCCTCCAGTCTCCAGTTTAAATCGCGACCGACGCTATTAGCGGCAGGACAGTTAATCGGCACGGAAGGCTATACGGCTGCGGCTGCTGGGGGATGGTTAGCGGGAACTAATGCCGCTCGTTTAGCTTTAGGATTAGAAACGGTGACATTGCCAACCACAACGATGATGGGGTCATTATTTGAGTTTATCAGCAGTGCCGAACCGAAACATTTTCAACCGATGCCGCCAAATTTTGGCATTTTGCCGAATTTTACCAGAAAAATCCGCAATAAACGGGAACGTTACGGTCAATATGCCGATCGCTCTTTGCAGGATTTAGAAGCATGGTGGAATCAGCTAAAAACTCCCTGTCTCGTCTAACTGTCAATCGCTAATCGATCGCCCATAATAGAGAAGGAACCTATTTCTTTCTCTATCGCTATGCCAAACCCCGATTTTTTCCCTCCCCAATCCTACAGTCAAGAGGATGTGCAGGAAATTCTCTATTTGGCTATCTCCCGTCAAGGGGATAAGGGAGAAATTACCCGTCAACAGTTGTTAGAAATTGCCGACGATTTGGCTATTGAAGTTAAAGACTTAGAAGCGGCGGAAAAGGACTGGCAAGAGTCAAAAATGCTCAGTTATAAGCGGCAAGAATTCGATCGCTTTCGTCGCGAGGAGCTAAAAAATAAAACTGTTCGCTATCTGATTATTAATAGTTTTTTTATTATCATTAATTTAATTAGTGCGGGAACAATTTCTTGGGCAATTTATCTGCTTTTGCTGATGGGTTTACCTCTTTCTCTCTCGGCTTGGAAAACTTTCCAAAATCAAGGAATTGCCTACGAAGAGGCATTTAAACGCTGGAAAATTAAGGAGGAAATGAAAGAGTCTTTTACCAATCTTTGGACACAAGTTAAAAAGTTTTTACAGTTTTAATACTGTTGCCAAATTAAGCCTTTTTTGTTTTTGTGAACCACAGAGACACAAAGTACACAAAGTTGAGCTTTGCACTACTACTTAAGTAGCTGGTTATAATTAAATTAAAAATGAATTTTAGGTTCGATCCCCCCTGCCCCCCTTAATAAGCTATCCATTAGTCACATCTTTCTTAACATAAAATTTGACAAAAAGAGAAAAGTGTGCTAGATGGCTCAAGGGGGTTCTATGGGGGAACTAATTTGATGAGATAGTTTCCAAGTCTCGCTGATATCATGTAACCTTCGCAGTCCCAACCAAATAGTTTTAACACCTGGTTCACCGTCACCTTTTCTACCTAAAAACCCCCCAAGAGAAGCAATCATTCTGACCGCTTC
>NZ_JASJFG010000696.1:0-2543 GCF_030065375.1 Microcystis sp. M49636_WE2
CTAGCGATGCACCACTGCACGGGGGCTGCTCCCCGATATTTCGGTAAAATTGAGCCATGAACGTTAATACAGCCTAATCTCGGCATCTCTAGAATTTCTGGGGAGAGAATTTGTCCGTAGGCAACCACCACAAAGGCATCCGCTCGCGATTGTCTGAGAAAATTTAAGGTTTTAGCATTTTTTTTCACACTTTTGGGCTGCAAAACCGGTATTTGCTGTTCTATGGCTATTTGTTTCACCGGTGAGGGGGTTAATTGATTACCCCTTCCCCGGCGCTTGTCCGGTTGGGTAACGACGGCAATCACTTCTATATCGGGATTGGCTAATAATTTTTTTAGGGTGGGAACGGCAAAAGTAGGGGTTCCGAAAAAAACAATACGCATGAGAAAAGGGGTATTTTTCAGTTATCAGTGTGCAGTAATCATTAACGACTAACTATGCCAGACCATTGGATTTTTTTGGCTTTTTCCCGACGATAGGAGAAAAAATGCTCTTCTTGTTGATAGGTACAAAAAGGAGCGATCGCGATTTGTTCATCCCTAATTCCTAACTGTTGTAGTTGATGATAAATCACCCGTCGCACGTCTAAGCGCACTTTCCCTTTTTCCTCGTCAGCAAATAAGGGGGAAGGGGACAGGTTAGATAAATTGGCCAGAATTTGCTCGGGATTGGTTTCTTGAGGGAATAAACTTAAACCCACTTCTGCTGCAACTTCTCCATCGACTTGATAGACTTCCCCAGCAATTGCTGGCCCCAGGGCCAGGACTAAGTTATCTAAACAACTACCTGAGTTTAATAACTGCTTAACTGCTTTGACAACTATCCCCTTAGCGGTCCCTCTCCATCCAGAATGAATCGCCACCCCAACACCAGTAGAGCGATCGCCTATTAGTACGGGCGTACAGTCAGCACTGGCTACCCAAATCCCTTGACCGGAAGCATCGGTGATAATTCCATCCGCTTCGGCTATTTCTGGGTTAGCAATCCCTTGGGGATTTAATAGGCGATCGCCATGTACCTGTTTGACCCGATAAACCGGTACATTTGCCCCTAAAGCACCCGTAAAAGCTTCCGGGGTTTGGGGGTAATAATGACGGGTAAAAAAGCCGTGGGACCAATCCTCTAGGAGATTACAGGTAAGATAGGGCAATCCTTGCCATGTTTGCCATTGCCACAGAGAAGTCTCGGTTAATCCCACATCGATCGCTACATTGGTCACAGTCTAAGCCTCTCTGGCTGCAATAATACCTTATTCTCTCCTATCCTAGTTCTGAGCTTGGCTAAACGGCAACGGAAGATTATTACTTAAAACCCTTGACAAATGGCGAGACTTGCTTTATACTTTTTATATAATGGGAATCCGTGCGCCCATATATATAGGGTTTTTGGGCAAAGATAAGAGAGAAAAAAATAGCCTGAAAAACCGGGTTGGCTAGGGATAGGGATAAAGGTATGAAGACAGAAAATTTCTCTCCCCGACAAGCATTAAACAAAGCATTCCTGAGTAGGGATAATTCATGAATTATCCCTACTAAATTGTTGTTACGGTGATTATAAATCCTTTCTACCGAAGTTTTGCCAAAACTCAATTTCCTCCTGACTAGGTTTGACTTGCTGATTTTCGATATCTTGATGCCACTTTAAAGGATTATTAACAATATATTCTCTAATTTTCGTTAAGGAAACCTCATGACGGATAATATGTTCATAATAATTCTTTTGCCAAACCGATTGACCTTGAGTACCACGCAATTGATTAATCAGTTTAGCACTGTTCATTTTAAAATAACCAATCACTTTAGGTAACAACATTTTTCTCCTTTCCTTCAGTAGAGATAATTCATGAATTATCTCTACTCGGTTATCAATAAATATTATCCCATGAATATGATTAGGCATAATTACAAATTCATCTAAAATAACTTCTTTATAACGAGTATCTAAACTATGCCAAATATCCTTAACAACTTGACCAAATTGATTAAGATTCATAACATTATCTTGTATGTCACCTAATAAATTTTCACTATTTTTAATACAAATTGTTACGAAATATGCACTCGATTGAGAATAATCATAGCGAGATAATCTTAAGGAACGACGATGGTGTTTCTCAGAAAAATTATTCATTTATTCATCTCCTTGTCAGGACAATAAATAGGAATCTTATTTTAGTTTTTGGCTATTTAGTAAAATAAGATCAAGCTGAAGATAACAATAATTGTAACTGCTCGGTCTCGCGTAGCGAGCGCGTTGCGAGCGCTTCCTTTAAACTTTCTACCCCTGCAAACTTACTGGCAATTTCCCTCACCTCTTGGGAAGTGGGGAGATTTTCTCAAAACCCTTGACAAATGGCGAGACTTGCTTTAGACTTTTTATATAATGGGAATCCGTGCGCAAATATATATAGCATTTACATTTGAGACGTGGAAACCAATTTCTGAAAAAAATGCTATAATCTAAGTCAATGTTTTAATAACTTTAATTATGGACAAGGCTCAGAAAATCAAAAAAGATATCGAGGAACTAGATAAATGGATTAA